>JADLHS010000429.1 GCA_020848635.1 Limisphaerales bacterium | reverse complement strand
GGGGCGAGAATTCTCATGCGCTCAATTTGACGGCTTGTTGGGCTTCGCGCAGGCGGTTCAGTTCCGTCTCCGAATGCAGCCGGTGCGCCACCGGGTTGTCGCTGACAACTTGCCCGTCGCGCATGATGACGTTGCGCTTGGCGAAAGAGGCGATGTCCAGTTCGTGTGTGACCATGACCACCGTCATGCCCTGGTCGTTCAACCGTTGAAACACGCCCATGATCTCGATGCTGGTCTGGCTGTCGAGATTGCCGGTCGGCTCATCGGCGAGCAGCAGGGCCGGTCGGTTCACGAGGGCCCGGGCGATGGCGACGCGCTGTTGCTGTCCGCCGGAAAGTTGATTGGGATAATGTTCCGCCCGCCCGGTCAAGCCCACAATGTCCAGCGCCTTCGACGCGCGCTCGAACTGCTCGTGCCGCGAGAGGGATTCCCGCACGTAAAGCATCGGGAGTTCGACATTCTCCAACGCTGACGTGCGCGAGAGCAGATTGAAGCCTTGAAAGACAAACCCGATCTTCGAGTTGCGAATGTCCGCCAGTTCATCCCGATTCAGCCCGGAAACATCCACGCCGTCGAGCCGGTAATTGCCAGCGGTGGCCCGGTCGAGACAGCCGATGATGTTCATTAACGTGGATTTGCCCGAACCGCTCGCGCCCATGATGGCCACGAATTCGCCGGGTTGAATGGTCAACGAGACGCCGCGCACGGCGTGAACCTCCACTTCGCCGGTCTGATAGACCTTGCGAATGCTTTCGAGACCAATAACAGCGTTGGTTGGCAAATGGGTTCCTTGGATTGATTACCGGCGGAAACCGCGGGGGCCGCCGCCGCCAAATGGATTTTGCGTGCCCGAGGTGGCCGCGCTGGTGGTGGGCGTGGTGCTGCCGGTCACGACGAGGTCGTTTTCCTCCAGCCCCTCGATGACCTCGGTGTAGATCCCATCGGTGATGCCCAGCCGGGCCTTGACAGGTTTCAACTTCACGTTCGTGGCCGTCGCCTGAGTCTCTCCGCCCGGCAGCACGTAAATCGTCTGCAGCGCCCGTCGCTCGCCGCCCCGTCCGCCGCTGCGCCCCCCCCGTCCGCCGGTGCCGCGCTCGCCGCCGAAACCACCCGGACCGCCGGGGCCGCCGCGGCGGCGACCTTGTTCGCCGCCCGCCGCCAACGCGTTCGGTCCCGTTGGACCCGTTGCCGGCGCTTGTGCCACGGTGTTGGTGTTCACAGGCAGAAGCGCGGTCTCCGGCGGACGAAACCGCAGGGCCCCGTTCGCGACGCGCAGCACATTCTCCCGGCGCTGCACGATGATCGAAACGTTGGCGGTCATGCCGGGTTTGAGCTTCAGATCGGCGTTGTTCACCTCGATGACGGTGATATAGGTCACCACGTTTTGCACCGTGAGCGGCGAGTTGCGCACCTGCGTCACCTGACCTCGAAACGTGCGCTCCGGAAATGCATCCACAGTGAACTCGACTTCCTGGCCTACCTCCACGCCGCCCACGTCCGCCTCCGCCACGTTGGCATCAATCTGCATCTTCGTCAGATCGCTGGCCACCTGGAACAGCACCGGCGCGTTCATGCTTGCGGCGACCGTCTGTCCCACGTCCACGTTGCGCGAAATCACCGTGCCATCCACCGGCGCATAGATGGTGCAGCGGCCGAGGTCCACCTGGGCGCGCTGCACCGAGGAGGCGCGGATTTTCACCTGGGCCTCGGCTTGATGCAGGGTGGCAATGGCCTGGTCGTATTCCGACTGGGGGATGAGTTTGCTTTGGACAAGGTCTTCGGCGCGGCGGGCGTTGATCTGGGCCAGTTCGAGCGACGCCTGTGAACTGGCCAGTTCGGCTTCCGCCGAATTCACATTAGCCTTGTAAGTTGCGGGATCGAGTTGGGCGAGGATCTGGTTCGACTTCACCTGTGAGTTGAAATCCGCGAAGAGCTTGAGAATGATGCCGGAAATCTGGCTGCCGACCTGCACGTTGAGCACGGGCGCCAATTGGCCGGTGGCGGTGACGGCCTGCGTCAAATCCCCGCGCCCGACCTTGGTGGTCTGGAATTCTGGCGCGGGGGTGCCCCGATTCTTTGAATACCAATATGCTCCGCCTGCCGCCGTCGCCAGGACGATCACGAGGATCAACCACTTCATTCCGCCCGATTTCTTGTTGTTTGCCATAGCGTCAGGTCATATAGACGCAGAAAATCCGAGAATCGTCAAAACAACTCGCGGCGCGTCTCTGGCGAACCGCCGGGCTTGCGCTTTTGATGTCCCGGCATAGGCTTGGGCCGATGAGCACTCCCACCCAAGCCGACTTGCCCCGGGCAACTTCGGCTGAGGATGACACGCCCCGCCGGCCCGCCTTCGTCACCACCCATTGGTCCGTTGTGCTCACTGCCGGGCGCACCGACACCACGCGCGCGCAGGCGGCCCTCGCCAAACTCTGTCAGACCTACTGGTATCCGCTCTACGCTTACATCCGGCGCCGCGGGCATTCGCCGGAAGATGCGCAGGATTCCACCCAGGAATTCTTCTCCCGCTTGCTCGCCGGCAATTGGGTGAGCACGGCGGATCCGGCCAAGGGCCGCTTCCGCACCTTCCTGCTCACGGCGCTCAACCGGTTTCTGGCCAACGAGTGGGACCACGCCCGCGCGCAGAAACGCGGTGGTGGCGCCGTACTGGTGCCGCTCGACACTGCGATGGCCGAAGGCCGTTACGGTGCGGATCCGGGGAAGGCCCTTACGCCCGACCACCTCTACGACCGCCAATGGGCCCTGACGCTGTTGGACCGCGCGCTGACCCGCTTGGAATCCGAGGATCAGCGCCTGGGCAAAGCCGCCGAGTTTGCCGTGCTGAGCCCAGCTCTGACCGCCGAGCGCGGCGACATCCCGTATGTCACGATGGCCACCCAACTGGGTCTCAACGAAGCCACCACGCGCATGGCGGTGCATCGGCTGCGCAAACGATTCCGCGAGGTGTTCCGCGAGGAAATCACCCAAACCGTGGCCCAACCCGACGCGGTCGAGGAGGAAATCCGGCACCTGCTCGCCGCCCTGGCCGG
>JADLHS010000428.1 GCA_020848635.1 Limisphaerales bacterium | reverse complement strand
TTGCTCAGGCAAACGGCGCGCTGACCGCTATATTTGGCCTTGCCCAAAGCCGGCAGGAGCATGGCGGCGAGGATGGCAATGATGGCGATCACCACCAATAACTCGATCAGGGTGAATCCGTCGCCGGTCGGTCGGCGTGACGCGCGCTCTCGGCAAGCCATTGATTGGTTTGGCTTCATAAGAACAGGTATGTGCCACGAACGTTAACTCACTAAGTCATCCGCCGCCACACCGACAGCCCAATCCATTGGGCGCAGCAGAATCCTCTGGCGAACGGTTGGTATTTCAGCGTGGCGATGGACCATGTCATACCCCGCTTTGATTGCGGAGTCCACAAGGATTCTTCGGCGATTCCGGAACATAGTCCACCCGGAACGCAATGACGGCGTTTCCCGGCCAATGCCGACGCCGCCGCCAGATGCCGCGAGTCCCGGGCTTGCCGAATCAAGGCTTCGTCGCGACACTGGCCGCATGATGTCTAAGTTGTCACGGAAGGGGCCGGGCGTTTGCACTTATGGCTCCAGTTTGCTAACTGGCTGGCTCACACTGATTACCGGCCTGAGCATTGTCCCCCTGGCATCGGCCGCTGAGCCCGCGGGGCTGGCGTTGACCGGTGCCTGGCAGATCCGAGTCAGCGCCCGCGACGCGAAGGGTCAGCCTGTCGCGACCACCTTGGACGTGCGGCCGCCAACGTTGCTCACCGTTAACGCGGAGAAATTCACCTCGCTGCCGATCTTCAATCCCCAGGCGGGCGGTTGGGTGAAGGGGGCCACCTTGGTGGCAGTGCGGGCGCAGGAATGCACCACGCCGAATTTGCTGGAACCGGACAGCCTGGATCTGCGAACCGGTCCGGAGCCGAACGCTCCGCGCCTGACCCGGAGAACGGATTACGAGGCGGATCTCGCGTGGGCCACAATCGGACGACTAACAAACGGCGTGCTCAAAGCAGGCCAACCGGTGTTCGCCACCTACCGGCACGGATTGCTGCGCCTGGATTCCATCGTGCTCACAAGCGATGGGCGCATCGTGCTTCGGGAGGGCGAGGCGAAAGCCGCTGCGCCCGTTCCGTCAGCGTTGGCCGAAGGGGAGCTGCGCCTGGCAAACGTGTATCTGCCGGGTCGCATTCCCAAACTTGAGCCAGCGCAGCTCTTTCCGGTTCTCGAACGCACGTTTCCGGAGCCGCCGCGCGAGCATCCATCGCCCGCCGAAAAATTTGCGCCGCGCACCATGGCGAAACTGCGCTCGGGGCAGCCGCTGCGGATTCTGGCGTGGGGTGATAGCGTCACCGTCGGCACTTTCGTTCCGGACTGGGAGCATCAGCGCTGGCAGGAACAATTCGTCTCGCGGCTGCACGCCCGCTTTCCGAAGGCGCAGATTGAACTCGTCACTGAAGCGTGGGGCGGCCGCAACACCGGCAGTTATCTCGCCGAGCCGCCCGGCAGCGAACACAACTACGCCGAGAAGGTGCTCGCGCGGAAGCCCGATCTCATCGTTTCGGAATTCGTCAACGACGCCGGGCTGAACGAGGCGCAGGTCGAAGAGCACTACGGAAAACTGCTCGTGGACTTCAACGCCATTGGCGCAGAGTGGATCATTCTCACGCCTCATTACGTCCGTCCGGATTGGATGGGGTTGAAGCAGGAACGCGAGATTGACGATGACCCGCGTGCCTATGTGAAAGGGCTGCGGCAGTTCACGGCCAAGCATGGGCTGGCTTTGGCGGATGCTTCCTTGCGTTACGGCCGGCTTTGGCGACAGGGCATCCCGTATTCGACACTCATGCTCAATTCCATCAACCACCCTGACGCCCGCGGCATGAGCTTGTTCGCCGACAGTCTGATTGGGTTGTTTCCCTAGGCCACGAACTCGCCGCACAAATACCTGGCATTCGGCATCAGGAATTGGATCCGGTCAGCATAGTTCCTGGCCCATCGCTGGATCGCTGATGCTTTCCTTCCCGGTTTCGATGTGCCCGGCGAAGCGCTGCTCAAACCGCGGCTGGTGTTGGACGCGGACATGGAGGTCATGCCAGCCGTTGCTCCTGCCCAATTCCAGAATTACCTCTGCAGTCGCTTGCGTTGTGCCAGCGGCACCGAGCTCAATTTTGCGCACCTTGTCGCCGTAGGCGAGGTCATCCACCTGGATCGTGACCGGGCGAGACTCCCGGTTGACCAGACGCAGGCGCGCATTGGGGGCCGCTGAGTCGAATTTCACGTCCAGCGCCGGATCATCCGCGCCGCCGCGGAATTCGCGATAGAAGCCGTTTGGCCCATGCACGCGCAGATGGTAGGTGGCGTTGTCAAAATCACCAAGCAACCATTGATCGGCCAGTTGGTCCCCGGCCGCTACGGCATAGGCCCAAGTGGGGCCATTTTCGAACCGCATTGCGGTTTTCCCCGCCACCGGCACATTGCCCGGCGCATACACGTGGAATGGCGCGCCCGCCGCATTCGCACCAAACATCTGCTTGCCGGCGGCAAATTGGATGACGAATGATTTCCGATCCGGACTCAGGCTGCCATCCACGGCAAGTTCGTAGGGGAGGGCGCATGCGGGACGAACACCTTTTTCCTGCGCCGGCATCCACGACCGCGAATGGGGGTTTTCGCGGGCTTGGGCCATTTCGCCGACATTCAAATTCTTGAAACCGTTGGGCAGCTGCTTGAACTGCGCCTGGTGGATCGAGCCAAGGAAAGCTGCGCGTTCCACCGGCTTGGGCAGCTCAATTTTTTCGCCCCGGTACGGACGGAAGACGGAGCTGAGATCGCCGCACACCGTCCGGCGCCAGGCGCTGATGTTGGTTTCCCGAACGAGGCGGCCGGCCTTGTGACTCACCATCTTTTCCAGAAGCTGCAAAATTGAGGTGTGGTCGAATACTTGCGAGCATACGTAACCACCTCGACTCCACGGCGAGGCAATCACCAGCGGCACCCGAAAACCAAGACCGATGGGCGCGGTTCGGGCTTCCGGCCCCGATTGACCGCCCGGCTCGGACCGAACGTGCTCGACGGAAGCCTCAATGCCCACCGACGTCTTGCCCGCGTCCGGCCGCCCTGGTTGCGGCGGCACGAATGGCGGTACGTGATCGTAGTAGCCATCGTTTTCGTCGTAGCAAAGAACGAAAATGGTCTTCTTCCACACGTCAGGATTCTGCGTCAGGATGTCGAGTGTCTCGCTGAGGTACCACGCTCCATACCAAGGCGCACCCGGATGATCCGAAAAGTTTTCCGGGGCCACGATCCACGAAACGGTCGGCAACTTGCCCAGGCGCACGTCCTCGCGAAACTGGTGGAGCACGTCGCCTTTCGGCACCGCCATCTGGCGCTCCTTGGCCCCGTCGCGGTACGTCAGCGTGGCAAGCTCCCGGTAATTGGGATCGTCCTGGTTGGTCGTGAACGCCGTGCGGTGCAGGCTCTGTTCGCGTGGCGACAACTTGGCGAAATTGGCTTCGGTATAAGTCACTTGATCGTGGCGAACCGTTTCCAGCTCCGCCCGCGTTTCGGCGATTTTCTTTTTCAACGCATCCGTGGCGGGCGTCCGGCTTTCCAATTGCTTGAGTTTTGCGGTGAGCGCTTGCGCCCGTGCCGGCAGGTTTCGGCGGTAAGTCGCGTGGTAGCGAACGTGGTACTGCTGGAACCATTCGAGCGGGTTGTCGGTGAAATTCGCCAGCCAGCCTTCCGCATCGCCAGCGAGGCCGGTGTCGAGGCTCAACTCATTCTGGTAAATCCGCCACGAGACCCCCGCGTCCTCCAGGCGTTCGGGGAAAGTCGTCCAATTCGCCTCAGAATCATAATCCACATCCGAGTTCCACACATTGGCCTTCGACTGAATCGAGGGTTGTTCGCGAATGGTTCCGGTCCAGAGGTAAAGGCGGTTGGGGGTGGTGCCCGTCAGCGAGGAGCAAAAATTCTGGTCGCAAACCGTGAACGCGTCGGCCAGCGCGTAATAGAACGGGATGTCGTCACGGTTGTAGAAACCAAGCGTCAACGGCAGCTTGGCGTATTCCTTATTGCCGGAAGGTTTCGCGTCAAGCCAGCGATCATGCTTGCCGTCGTTGCGGGCGGCCGTCTGGTCCCCCCAACTGTGCGGCAGCGAACTCATCCACGTCGCTTTGGTGTCCTTGATGTTCAAACGGAACGGCGCGTAGGTTTCGCCACGGGCATTGGTCTGGAGCCAGACCGGATTTCCGTTGGGCAACGAGACGGCCCGCGGGTCGTTGAACCCCCGCACGCCCCGCAGCGTTCCGTAACAATGATCAAACGACCGGTTCTCCTGCATCAGAATCACGATGTGCTCGGCGTCCATGAACGTCGTGCCGGGATCTGGATCAATGGCAAACGCTTTTTGAATGGAAGCCGGGAAGGCTCCGGCCAGGCCACCGCCGGCGGCCAGCAGGGCGGCCTTCTTCAGAAATTCGCGACGTGAATCCATGCTTTTGAATCTGTTGAATGTGAAAACTGGCTCAATCCTGCCGCAACCAAAGCCGGCAGGCAAGTCATGAGGAGGAATCACCAACTGGAAGTGTTGACGGACGTTCGGTTCGTTGCATTTATCCGCTGCATCCGCCTGCGAATCCGCTCCGACCATGCCGGCGTGGACTTGCTGCCCGCCCCCTACCGGTGAGAGGGCGGTGGCAGAATCTCTGGTCGTTTGAAATGAGTCCGGCGCGACGATTGACGCACGATCCACCGTTTGATCTACTCGACGCATCTTATGGCTGGAGTCACCATCAAACTCTTCCTCCCGAAAGGCGACGCGCAAAGCCTGCGAACCGCAGAATTGGTAAATTGGACAGGCAAAGCTCTCGCGGGTCCGCGCTCCCAACTCGACGACCTGCTCGCTCGCGAGGAACTCGTCAAGTCCGGCGTTTATATCCTGCTTGGAGTTGACCCGGACACAGGAAAGCAAGCCGCCTACATTGGCGAAGCGGAGGTCGTTCGCGACCGACTCAAGCAACATCGGGACAAGGAACTTTGGGTTCACGCCATCACATTTGTGAGCAAGGACGAGAACCTCACCAAATCCCACATTCGCTATTTGGAAGGTCGTTTGATTGAGGAAGCGGTGAATATTGCTCGATTCAAGGTGATGAACGGTCAATCCAGCGGCTCGAAGCTTCCCGAATCAGATCGCGAAGGTATGGAATCGTTCCTCGGCCGAATCGTTCAACTCCTGCCGGTGCTTGGTTGCGACCTACTCACGCCAATTCTGGACGCTGTTGCCGCCGGGGCAAGGCTCCGGTTGACGGGCAGAATAAAAGGCGCAACCGCACAAGGGCAACGCACCTCAAAGGGCTTCGTGGTCTTCACGGGTTCTGAAGCCGTTACGGGCCCACGACCTTCAGCTCAAAATTATGTCAGTAACATTTTGAAGATGCGGGACGAGTTCAAGCGCGATGGAGTACTCGTGGCGGAAGGAGACAGACTTCGCTTCACGCGAGACACCGAATTTTCTAGTCCGAGTATGGCAGCGGCAGTCATTTCTGGGGGGCATGCGAATGGGCTGACATTCTGGAGAGACAAAGACGGTCGCGAGCTCAAGGAAATTGAGAGCACAACGTAGCTTCACGGTTACACGCTATTTCTGAGTTTGGCGTTCTCGCAGCAGGCTTGCTCCGCTCAACCAGCCATGCAAAACTCGGCACATGATTCTCTTCGCGTCACGGAAGTTCTTCTCCTGGGCACTCAAGCAGTTTCGATTTTGCCAATGCCACGTCTGTTTAACTCTCTTGGTGGGAATGGTTGCATCCACCTTGG
>JADLHS010000427.1 GCA_020848635.1 Limisphaerales bacterium | reverse complement strand
GCTCCGTTCAAGGCGGCTGAGGAAGA
The DNA here is from genome assembly GCA_020848635.1 of Limisphaerales bacterium. Classification (GTDB taxonomy): domain Bacteria; phylum Verrucomicrobiota; class Verrucomicrobiia; order Limisphaerales; family JADLHS01; genus JADLHS01. The sequence continues at coordinate 7,263 of JADLHS010000427.1, read as the reverse complement.
CGTCCAGAAAGTCACCAAGCAACTCTTGGGCAACCAAGGCAGTCGCACGCCGGCGAGTTTCCACAAGCAGCTCGGCAAATTGATGTGGGATTACTGCGGCATGGCGCGCAACCAGGCCGGCTTGGAAAAAGGCATCCAGCTGATCCGCGAATTGCGCGCGGAGTATTGGAAGCAGGTGAAGGTGTCCGGTGCCGCCGGCGAATGGAACCAATCCCTTGAAAATGCCGGCCGCGTTGCCGATTTCTTCGAGCTGGGCGAATTGATGTGCCGCGACGCGCTGCATCGCGAAGAAAGCTGCGGCGGCCATTTCCGCGAGGAATATCAGTACACCCAGGCCGATCCCGAAACCCGGCATGGCCTCGTGAACCCCGGCGACGTGAAGCGCCGCGATGATGCCTTCGCCTACGTGGCTGGCTGGGAATATGGCGGCACGCCGGACCAGTCGCCGATCCTCAATAAGGAGCCGCTCGTATACGAAGAGGTTCACATGAGCACGCGGAGTTACAAGTGAGCCGCGCGGCCGTTAAACATTTTTCAAGCGATGAAAGTTAAACTCAAAGTCTGGCGGCAGAAAAACGCGAACAGTCCTGGCGGCTTCCAAACCTACGAATCGCCGGCCCTGAACGCTAACATGTCGTTCCTCGAAATGCTCGACGTGGTGAACGAGGAGCTGGCAAATCGCGGGGAAGAGCCCATCGCCTTCGACCACGACTGCCGGGAAGGCATCTGCGGCACTTGCTCCCTGGTCATTGATGGCAAGCCTCACGGCCCGCACAAGGGCGTCGCAACGTGTCAGACCTACATGCGCAGCTTCCAGGACGGCGATGAAATTGTGGTCGAACCGTTCCGCGCCAAGGCGTTTCCGCTCATCAAGGACCTGGTCGTGGACCGCAAGGCGTTTGACCGGATCCAGCACGCTGGCGGGTTCATCAGCGTCCGGACCGGCAGCGCGCCCGACGCCAATTCCATCCTCGTGCCCAAGGAAAACGCGGATCTGGCCATGGACGCCGCGCAGTGCATTGGCTGCGGCGCGTGCGTCGCTGTCTGCAAGAATGCCAGTGCCATGCTGTTCGTCGCCGCGAAAGTTTCCCACCTCGGGTTGTTGCCGCAAGGCCAGCCGGAGCGTGATCGGCGCGTGAAGGCGATGGTCGCGCAGATGGATGCGGAAGGGTTCGGCGCCTGTACCGTTACCGGGTCCTGCGAGGCGGTTTGTCCGAAGGAAATCTCGCTCGACTTCATCGCCCGGATGAATCGCGACTACGGCGTGGCGTTGCTCAAGGGGGAGCCGAAGCCAGTCGCCGGCGGCGCGGCTTGAGGTGCCCGTGCCGGATTCAAAGTTCCTCCGGTGTGATCCCCACGCCCACAATGCTGCATGCCTGAATGACGTTGAGTCCCAGGCGTTCCGCCTCCGCCAGCCCCGCGTCCGATTCCGTGCCCGGATTCAACCAGAGTTCATCACACCCTTTCGCGGCGATCTCCGGCAAAACTCCCCGGAGCACCGCTGGCGGAAGATAAACGCTCACCTTGTCGGGGCGGGCCGGGACGTCGCGGATGGTCTTGAACGCCGGCCAACCCTCGATGGTTTCCTCCCTGGGATTCACCGGCCACACCGTGTAACCCTGCTGCGTAAAGGCGCGGACGGCCTTGTTGCCGAACTTGCTCCGGTCCTTCGAGGCCCCGATGATCGCGACAGTTTTCATCCCGGGATTATCCGCCGTTTCAACCGCTCGGCAAGTCGCGATCGGCACGCCTTTGATATTCAGCCTTGAATTGCGGCGCGGGTTCCTGCGAAATGCCCCCTGCGGAATGGCGTTATGGACTTAGCTGACATTTTAACCACGGCACAAATCGTCCCGGATTTGCAGGCCACCACCCGCTGGGAAGCGATTGACGAACTGGTCAGCAACCTGGTGGCCACCGGAAGAATTCAGCCCCAGAATCGCGAGGCCATCGCGGCGGCCGTCAAGAAACGCGAGACGTCCATGAGCACGGGCATCGGCTTCGGCATCGGTATCCCCCACGCCTCGACGGATCTCATCCCCGAGGTCGTCGGCGCCCTCGGGCGTTCCCGCACCGGCGTGAACTTCGACGCGCTCGACAACCAGCCCGTCAATCTCGTCATGCTGTTCCTCGTCCCCCAGGGTCAGTTTCAAAAACATCTCCACACCCTCGCCAGTTTCGCAAAGATTCTGCACAAGGCCGAATTCCGGGCCGAGCTGGCGCAGGCCCCCGGCGCGGAGGCGATGTTGAAAATTATCAAAGAGCAGGGGAAGAAGTAGTTCTCCTGCCGCTCCCCCGGCCGGTTTTTATCCGTGCTCCTTCGTGCTCCTTCGTGCTTAAATCCTCCCTGTGTTGCCGCATAAACAAATTGAACTCCGCCTGCAGCAAGCTGCCCGTGCGGTGCTGCCGGACGCGGATGTGACCGCCGTCCTCGTCCGCCCGTGTCCGGATCCGAAATTCGGCGATTACCAGAGCGCCGCGATCATGGCCCTGGCCAAGGCGCGCAAACTCAACCCCCGCCAACTGGCCGCCGATGTCGTCGCCCGCCTCGATGTCTCCCCGTGGTGCGAGCCGGTGGAAATCGCCGGGGCCGGGTTCCTGAATTTCCGGCTCCGGCCCGGTGTGCTCGGCGAAACGTTGCACGCCGCCCTGCGCGGCGAGCATTTGTTCTTTGCGACGACCACCCAGCCGCGCACGGTCGTCGTGGATTTCAGTTCGCCCAACGTCGCCAAGCCGATGCATGTCGGCCACATCCGCTCCACGATTCTCGGCGACAGCCTCGCGCGCCTGTTCCGCCTGCTGGGCCACCGCGTCGTCACGGACAATCACATCGGCGACTGGGGCACGCAGTTCGGCATGCTGCTCGTCGGGTGGAAAACCATGCTCGACCGGGCCGCGCTCGACCGGGATGCCATTGCCGAACTGGAAAGAATTTACCGGGCGATCAATGCGCAGTGTGATCCCGCCAAGCCAACCTATAACCTGGCCACGCACGAGGCGGCCCGCGCCGAACTGGTGAAACTCCAGCAAGGCGATCCGGAGAACCTTGCGCTTTGGCGCGAAATGATCCGGCTTTCGCAAATCCAGTTTGACGCCATTTACGGCCGGCTGGGGGTGAAGTTCGATCATGCGCTCGGCGAAAGCTTCTACAACCTGCGCCTTCCGGCCCTCGTGGCCGAACTCATGGCCCAGGGCATTGCTCGCGAAAGCGATGGCGCGAAGTGCGTTTTCAGCGATGGCGCGTTGCCGCCCCGGGAAGACCCGTTTCTCATTCAGCGCGACGGCGAGTGGCAGGCGAATCCGCAACTGATCCAGAAACGCGACGGGGGTTACAACTACGCCACGACCGATCTGGCGACCATTGCGCACCGGCTCGAAACCTGGCAGCCGCAGGCGATCGTTTATGTCACCGACGGCCGCCAGCAACTGCACTTCCAGCAATTGTTCGCCACGTTCCGCCGCTGGCATCCGGAACTCACCGGCCCGGTGAAGCTCGCGCACGTCTGGTTCGGCTCCATCCTGGGCGACGACGGCAAGCCGCTCAAGACGCGCTCCGGCGAAAATGTGAAGCTCGCCGACCTGCTCGACGAGGCGGAAGCGCGGGCCTTCACGGTGGTCTCGGAGAAAAACGCCGCCTTGCCGGAAGCGGAGCGCCGCGCCATCGCCCGGGTGATCGGGCTCGGCGCCGTGAAATACGCCGACCTGCTGCCCAATCGGCAGAGTGACTATGTGTTTAACTGGGACAAGATCCTCGCCTTGAACGGCAACACCGCGCCGTATTTGCAATACGCCTATGCCCGGATTCAGAGTATTTTTCGGAAGGGCGAAATCCCAAAATCCGCCCTCGGCCAGCCGTCGGGGGAAATCCGCCTGGCCACACCCGAGGAAATCGCCCTCGCCCGCCATCTCCTGAACTTCGGCTTGGTCCTGGACGCGGCGGCCGAGGAATACCGGCCCAACTACATTTGCACGTATCTTTTCGAACTCGCGAGTCACTTCTCGCGTTTTTTCGAGAATTGCCCCGTCCTCAAAGCGGAACCCGCCGAGCGCGCCAGCCGTTTGGCGTTGTGCGATCTGACGGCGCGCGTCCTGGCACATGGTCTGGATGTTTTGGGCATCGAAACCGTGCCGAACATGTGAGCCCGCCGGGCCGGGTCGCCCTTCGCCCCGGCCCTATTGGGCGGGCAATGGCAACGAAAACGCGAAGACCGCGCCGCCCGCCGGATCGTTGCGCGCCCAGATGCGCCCGCCGTGGTCCTCGACGATCTTCTTGCAGATGGACAGCCCGAGGCCGGTACCGTGACCCTTGCCGTGCGTGGCAAACGGTTGAAACAACTTTTCCTGCATCTCCGGCGCGATGCCCGATCCCGTGTCCGCGATCTCGGTGACCACCTCGCGCGCGTCCTGGCGGATTCGCAGTGTGATCGTGCCGCTGCTGGGCATCGCATCCGTGGCGTTATGCACGAGATTGATGAACACCCGGCGCAGCCGGTTGGCATCGAGAATCAATTTCAGCGCCGGGAAGCTGGCCTCGAGGTCGAGCCGGACGGATTTGGTTTCCAGCTCCGGGCGCAGTTCCGCGGCAAGTTGTTCAATGAACACCGCGTAGCTGACCGGCACCCGCGCCGTGCTCTGGTCGCCCTGGGAAAACTGAAGGATATCGGTGATCAGATCGTTGATGCGCCCGACTTGTTTCTGGATGCGGCCTTGCGCTGTGGCCCGCAACGCCGGTGGCGCCTCCGGCTGGCAATACATCTCCGCCGTGAGGCTGATAATGTTCAAGGGGTTTTTCAGATCGTGGACAATCGAACGCGCAAATCGTCCGACCGCGGCGAGTCGTTCGGCCAGCACCACCTCTTGAAGATAATGCTGGTTAAACTCCCGCAGCCGCCGGCTGATGAGTTGCAGGAACACCCCCGCCAGCGCGGGCGACCGCTCGATCAGGCTCCAAACCACCGCGCGCGGCAGAAAATAAACCGTCGTGGGTTCTGCGGCGGTGGCGCCGGCGGAACGCGGGAGTTGCTCGATGACCGCCATCTCGCCGAACACGCCGCCGGGCCCGATGTTCGAAAACACCAGGCGCGGGTGCGGTTGGACCTGCCCCGCGATTTCCACGCGCCCCTCCTGGACGACATACAGGCCGTCCCCAGGCGCCCCTTCGCGGAAGATTTCCTGCCCGGTCGCGAAAACCCGCTCCACAGCCACCTGGCGCAGGGCGGCCATTTCCTCCGGCCGGAGACGACCGAACAATTCCACGGACTCGAGCTCGACCATGACCGCACTTTAGGCGGAAATCCCGTTGCGTAAAGGAAAGACCTCCCGCGAAAACTTGACGGGGCCGTCGTGAAAACCTACCCTGACCCTTGGTTGGTGGCCATAGCTCAATGGTAGAGTCCAAGCTTGTGGAGCTTGTTGTTGCGGGTTCGAGTCCCGTTGGCCACCCCACTTTCCTGAAATCCCGGTGGGTGCATCGGTGCTTCCAATGTAAATTGGCCACCGCGGTCAATTGATGGGTGAAGAACCGAGGGTTGGTTTATGCGCAAACCGACAACTCCCCGGATCAAGAGCCCTTCCACCCCTTGTGCCTTGGACGCGTGGAGTTTGGTGATCGTCTCGCGTTCGGCGGCTGATAACAACGGTGTGCAAAAGGGGATTCTGGGTAGTTCTAACTCCCCTCATCCCGCCACCGCAGCCATTGCTTGACAGACCTACCGGCACGACCAACATTTCCTGCTAATGCGCCAAGCCCAGCCCTTAAAACCACCTTGCCACCCCTTGCCCGTATCGCGTTCCTCGTCATTCCGGCGGTCTCCGCGTCAGTCAATGCACACCCACGATAATCCTAGTCGTTATGCGTAAGCCGTACAGGCCAGTTCTCAGCGTAATGCTTCTTGCGGCGTTGCTCCGTGCGGGCGCCGCTGTTGCGGCTGACCCGGAATTCTTCACCGTGTTCCGTGCTCGCCCGGATGGCTACAAATCCATCCGCATCCCGTCGGTCGTGGTGACGAGGCAGGGGGTGGTGCTCGCCTTCGCCGAAGGTCGCGCTGCCGACGCGGACCAGGCCGGGAACAGTATCATCCTCAAGCGCAGTCGCGACGGAGGCCGGACGTGGCTGCCGCTCGCGCTGATCGCGGACGACGGAGCAAATTCGCTCAACAATCCCACCGCCGTCGTCGAACAAGAGTCCGGGCGTGTGTTTCTGATGTATCAGCGCATTCCGGCCCACATGAAGGAGCGCGATAACACGGTCGAGCCCGGTTATGAAGGGACAAACGTCTATCGCAACTTCATCACCTGGTCCGATGACGAGGGCGCGAGCTGGTCGCCGCCCTTGGACATCACCCGCACCACCAAACGGCCCACGGGCGCAACCACCATCGCCAGTGGCCCCGGCATCGGCGTTCAATTGACGCGCGGCCCGCATCAAGGGCGGTTGCTTATTCCGTTTAACGAAGGCCCGTACCATCAATGGAATAACTACGCCGTGTTCAGCGATGATCGGGGTCGAAACTGGCAATGGGGCCGGGACGTCCCCGGCGCGTTCGTCGCCGACACGAAACTTGGCCGGCGCAGTCAGATCAACGAAGTGCAGATGGTCGAGCTTAGCGATGGTTCGGTTCGGCTGAACAGCCGGTCGTTCGCCGGGGCGAAGGTGCGCAAGACGGCCGTGAGCGCGGATGGCGGGGCAACGTGGTCGCCGGTCGCGGACGTGCCGACCTTGCGTGATCCCAGTTGCAATGCCAGCATCCTCCGTTACTCGTTCGATGACGCCCAGGGCCGGGGCCGCATACTCTACAGCGGCCCCGACAGCGCGCGGCGCAGCCACGGCACCGTTCATCTCAGCGTTGATGATGGCGGGACATGGCCGGTCAAGCGCGTCCTCTGGCCGGGCGGTTTTGCTTACAGCGTGCTCACCCGGCTGCCGGACGGCACGGTCGGGTGTCTTTTTGAACCGGATGATGCGGAGCGGATTTTTTTTGCCCGCTTCCCGATCACCTGGCTGGCCCCGGTCGCGGCGGCAGTGCCCGCCACGCGCGCCTCCCCGCCTGCGCCACCTTGAACCCGCCCGAGCCGGCGGTGCGGCAAACCCGCTTCCGATCCGCCGTCAGTTCGGCGGTGGAATCTCCGGCTTGAGCTACGACCGGTTCTGGTTCAAGCTCCGGCTCGGTTGCGCGCGTGGTGGAATGGCAGACACGCCAGACTTAGGATCTGGTTCCGCAAGGATTGGAGGTTCAAGTCCTCTCGCGCGCACCACTGTTTTAG
>JADLHS010000426.1 GCA_020848635.1 Limisphaerales bacterium | reverse complement strand
GGAATTAAATTCGTGGCGGCCGCGTCATCCAATGGCTTTGCCAACCTGAGCTTGGAAGCGTTCGCAAGCCGCTCAAAGATTGTGCTCGAACCGTTTGGCAAAGTCACTGGCACCTTGGAACGCACGTCCGGGCCCGGCACGAACGAGAGTCTGGGTTTGATGTTTGCCGGCGTGAATGCGCCGCGCATCAATTTGTCGCAACAGGCCACCACCGATGCCGAGGGCCGTTTCACGTTTGACCATGTGCCCGCTGGGCATTTGCAGGTTTATTGCCGCATTCCAATGCCCGGAAACCCGCAAGCTTGGTCGAGTGAGATTCTTCAAGAAATTGATTTAAAGCCCGGTCAGACGCTGGCAGTGGACCTCACTGCCGCCGACCGCGCGACGACAAATGCCGTAACTTCATTCCAACCATCGCAACTCAAATCCGTTCCCGGGATCGAGGTCAAAGGCGTCGTTCTTCTGCCCAACGGCAAACCCGCGGCTGACGCCGATGTCGCCTTGCAGGTCGAGGGAAAGTACCTTGCCCTCGGCAAGGCGGCCTTTGCTCCGAGCGGACTGCGCGAAGAAGGATTGCTCGTGAGCGCCCGTCCGGACGGCAGTTTCACCTTACCGATGTATGAAGGGGCAAAATCCGTCATCGCCCTGAATGAGGCAGGCTATGCGCAAGTTTCCCTGGACCAGTTAAAAGCATCACCGCAAATCACGTTGCAAAAATGGGGCCAGGTCGAAGGCACGCTCCGCGTCGGACATCGCGTCGGCACGAACGAACGGGTGGTCCTGTCCGCCCTTCAGCCGCGCTGGTCCAACCTGGGCCTCCGCAAAGTGGGTCAATCCACCAATGCGGTCGCCATCACCAATGCCAACCCGCTTTCGCTTCCATCTCCGATCTATGACTTCAATGTTTTCCAGGCCAAAACCGATGATCAAGGGCGGTTTGCCATCACGTTCGTTCCTCCTGGCCAGCAGACTATCGCACGGATGGTGTCGACCGGCGAAGGCTCTTGGACGCACAGCCAACTGGCCATCGTGGAGGTAAAGCCCGGCGAAACCACCGTGACGAATGTCGGGGGCACCGGCCGCACCGTCACCGGCAAGGTGAAATTTGTCGCGGGCGCGGCCCCCGACTTCAAAAATGGATCCGTCGCCCTGATTACACCGCCGAACAAATTCATGCAGCAAGCGAGTCAGTTAAAGACCGACGAGGAGCGGAAAGCCTTTTCTCAATCCGCAGCAGCCGTCCAGGCGGCCACGCAAGAACGGCGGATCTTTTCCGCAGCCCTGCTGCCGGACGGTTCGTTCCATGCCGACGACTTGGTGCCCGGCAAGTATCAGGTCAACTTTCATTCGCGCCAGCCGACGATGCAAAGTGGAACCTATACCATGTTCACCACGCCCCAGGAACTCCTCGTGCCGGAAGCGAAAGACAAGGATGACGATTCGTCCGTGGACTGGGGTGAAGTTGAGTTGAGGAAATACACCATTCCGATCCCAAACCCGACCGGCGGTGGCAAAGAATTCGAACCCAACCATGAAAACTACCTTGTCGCCCCTTGCCCGTGTCGCGTTCGTGGCGGCGTTTGGCGTTGCCGCCGTCGCACTCTGCCATGCCCAAGACGATTCATTCGAGGCCGAGGGCGAAGTGCAATGCAGTGCGATGGAGGCAGGGGTGACCAACACTTATTCCAGCCAGTTTCATGCGACCGTTTCCGGAAGCACCACGCTCATTCGAACCCGGTTGCAGACGAGTGACCCGGATAGTATTGCAGATTACTATGAGTATTGCTCGCAAGGTTCCAACAGCACATTGCTCATTCGACTTCCCGACGATCTGATGGTCACCAATATCACCACGACCAGCGGTGGCGTTGAAAAGACGGTCAAGCTGAAGACGCCCCAGCGGTCCTGGAATCAGGCGACCATCTTCGTTCGGCCCGATCCGCTCCCTCCCTATGGCTTCGAGCATCTCACCGCGGTATGGCTCGCGTTTGGCTCGCGCTCCCACTTTCCGGCGACGGGCCAGGGTGCGGTGGATCCCGTCGTCTTCATTGAAAAGGGATTTAGAGAATCACAACGGAAGACAGAATCGCAATGGACCGTCGAAGCCGTTCCACCAGGACTCCTTGAGTTCATGGCCGAGTTTTCTGACGGGAAAACTTACGAGCCGGGCGGTAAAGCCACGCCAAAAAGGTTGCCCGCACCGTATGACACCGGGTTTACCAATGCCTTTTTCCGGACGCTGGAATGGACCAATGTGATGGGGCTGCGCTTCCCGCGGAAATTCGAACTCGTAAAACTGCAACCGGATCTCGCCAGCCCGACCGAAAAGAAACTAACCATTGCCTACCGGATGGTTGGCGAAGCGCACTCCTACATTGTCGGCAAGCCACGCACCAATCTGGCCTCCATTCTTCCCAAGCGTTCTCAGGTCATTGACTACCGGTATCCTGATGCCGGGTCACGAACTGAGTACTCCACCTACAAATTCTCCGCACCCGAGGGAAAAACCTTGAGTGCGCAGCAATTGCTCGACGGTAAACGGTCCCCCTAAACCCAACCATGAACCCCCCCCGCCGCCCCTCGCCCGCGTCGCACTCGCGATGGGCCTGCTGGTCGCCGTGGGCCTGGCGGTCGTGATCGCCTCGCTTTGGTCGTCTGGTACCCGATCGCAAACCCTAAAACCGCTTCGATTTCCTCCATCCGAATCTCGTCGCCACCATGGTAATCTCCACTACGTTCAATTGACTACGTTTTGCGTTTTGCCGTCGAGAAAGGCGCGCACGTTATCGACCGCAATGTGCAGGAGCCGGCCGCGGGTCGCGCGCGTGCCCCAGGCATTGTGCGGGGTGATGATACAATTCCTGGCCGTCAACAATGGGTTGGTTGCCGGCGGTGGTTCGACTGACAGCACATCCAGCCCGGCGCCTGCCAGGCGACCGGCGTTGAGGGCTGCCGCGAGCGCCGGTTCGTCAATCAAAGGGCCACGACTGGTGTTGAGCAGGTAGGCGGACGGTTTCATCGAGGCGAGGCGCTCGGCGTTCACGAGATTCTGGGTCAGCGGCGTGAGCAGACAGTGAAGGCTGACAACATCGCTGGTGCGAAAAAGCGTTTCGAGATCCACAAAGCGCACGAACGGCGGGGCCGCCTTCGGTGAGGGATTGTAGGCGATGACTTGCAACCCAAACGCGGTAGCAATATCTGCCACCGCCGCTCCAATGCCGCCAAACCCCACGATGCCCATCGTCAACCCGTCAAGCTCGACGAGCGGCGAATCCCAGAAGCACCAGTCCGCCGCGCCCGTCCACCCGCCATCGCGCACGCGTTCCGCGTGGTGGCCGACACGATTGGTAAGTTCGAGCAACAACGCGAACGTGGCCTGCGCGACGGTCCGCGTGCCGTAGGCGGGCACGTTGGTGACCGGAACCCCCCGTTCCCGCGCGGCGGCGAGATCAATCACATTCTTCCCCGTTGCCAGCAAGCCGATGTATTTCAACTTTGGCAATTCGGCGAGAGTTGCCCGCATCAGGGGTGCTTTGTTGGTCAGGACGATCTCCGCGTTCCTGGCACGGGGGACAATTTCCGCCGGTGGCGTGCGATCATGGATTTCACAATGGCCGAGCTGGTGGAGATCGTCCCAGCTCAAATCGCCGGGATTGAGGGTGTAGCCGTCGAGGACGCAAATATTCATGTCCGGAGCATAACGGCCAGTCTGGCCTCTCGCTACTCAATCTAATCAAGTTGGCGGGTGTGAATTGCTTGGCTGGAGCGCGGGATATTGTAAATTGGAAGTATGAGCGTAGGTACACGGCACTGCTGGAAGTGTGGAACGGAATACAAGAATCGGAGTTCGCCGGGCCGATCCGAAACGTGCGACTGCGGCGCGGACCTCAAGGTCTGCCTGAACTGCGCGAGCTATGATCGCACCGTGGCCTACCAATGTCGCGATCGCCGGGCCGATCCCGTCGAGGAAAAGCAACACGCGAATTATTGCGAATGGTTCGAACTGGCCCGCCGGGTATTTGTCGCTCCCGCGGAGGAGAAGTTCCGCGCCGACAAGGCCCGCAACCAGTTGAGGAATTTGTTGGGCGATTAATTCACCGGGACCCGCAAAATCGCGCGGTCGGAATGGTTGCTCCGGCTGCTTGCCAAAGAAGATTTGGCGCTCCCGACGATTGACACCGCGCGCTGATTTTGTGGAAATTACCGCCGCAACCGAATAACCAACTCATTATGACGCAACCTGCCAACAGCATTTCCACCGAATCATTGCAGCAAGAGGGCCGTACGTTTCCCCCGCCGCCCGAGGCCGTGAAGCGCGCCTACATCACCGCCGAGACGTACAAAAAAATGTATGACCGGTCAATCAACGACTCCGCTGCGTTCTGGCTGGAGCAATGCAACACGCTGGAATGGTTCAAAAAACCGACGGCCGCGCGGAAATACAACTGGGACTCGCAGGCCCGTCGGATTGAACACACCTGGTTTGAGGACGGTGTGCTGAACGTGAGCGTCAATTGCCTCGATCGCCATCTCTCGACCGCGACGCGGAACAAGACGGCCATTATCTGGCAAGGAGAGGGGGAGGACGAAGTGCAGAAACTCACCTACGAGCAACTGCACCGCGAGACATGCAAGTTCGCGAATGGCCTGAAATCCCTCGGGATCAAGAAGGGCGACCGCGTCTCGATTTACATGCCGATGGTGCCGGAAGCGGCGGTTGCCATGCTGGCTTGCACCCGCATCGGGGCGATTCATTCCATCGTCTTCGGCGGGTTCAGCGCGGACTCGCTCGCGGGGCGCATCAACGATTCGACCTGCAAACTGCTCATCACCGCCAATGCCGGCGTGCGCGCGGGGAAACCGATTCACCTCAAAGACATCGCGGATGCCGCGCTCAAGCATGCGCCCACCATCGAGAAAGTCATCGTGTTCCAGCGCAACGCCACGCCGTGCAACATGACGGCCGGCCGCGACCTCTGGTATCACGACCTGATGGCCAAGGCATCGCCCGCGTGCCCGCCCGAGCCGATGAAGGCGGAGGATTATCTGTTCATGCTCTACACGAGCGGTTCGACCGGGAAGCCCAAGGGCGTCGTTCATTCCACCGCCGGCTATCTGCTTCACACCGCGCTCACGCACAAATATGTTTTCGATGTTCACGACGACGACATCTATTTCTGCACGGCCGACATTGGCTGGGTCACCGGCCACAGCTACCTCGTCTATGGCCCGTTGTGCAACGGCTCAACCACGCTCATGTTCGAGGGCGTGCCGACTTTTCCCGACGCGGGGCGGTTCTGGACAATCGTTGAGAAATTCCGAGTCACCGCCTTCTACACCGCCCCCACCGCCATCCGCTCGCTCATCCGGTTGGGCGAAGAATGGCCGAACAAATACGACCTGAGTTCGCTTCGTACGCTCGGCTCCGTGGGCGAACCGATCAATCCCGAAGCGTGGCTGTGGTATCACCGCGTCATCGGTAGGGAGAAATGTCCCATCGTGGACACCTGGTGGCAGACCGAGACCGGCGGCATTCTGATCACGGCGTTGCCGGGCGCGCACACTTTGAAACCCGGCAGCGCGAGCCGGCCGTTTTTCGGGGTTGAACCGGTCGTGTTGCGCGACGATGGCAGCGAGTGCGGGCCGAACGAGGGCGGCAAGTTGTGCGTCAAGCAACCCTGGCCTGGCATGATGCGCACAACGTGGGGCGACCATGACCGCTTCATTGACACATATTTCTCGATGTTCAAGAATCTGTATTTCACCGGCGATGGTTGTCGCGTGGACCCCGATGGCGATTACTGGCTGATGGGCCGCGTGGACGACGTGGTGAATGTCTCCGGCCATCGCATCGGCACGGCGGAAGTCGAGAGCGCGCTGGTGAGCCATCCGAAAGTCGCCGAGGCCGCGGTGGCCCCAATGCCGCACGACATCAAAGGCCAGGGCCTTTACGCTTTCATCACGCTCAAGGATCATGTTGAGCCGAGCGAGGAATTGAAAAAGGAACTCGCCCTCCACGTCCGCAAGGAAATCGGGCCGATTGCCGTACCGGATAAGATTCAATTCGCGCCCGGGCTGCCGAAGACGCGCTCCGGCAAAATCATGCGCCGCATCCTCCGCAAGATCGCCGAGGATCACGTGGACCAGATCGGCGACACGACCACCCTGGCCGACCCACACGTGGTGGAGACGTTGGTGCAAGGGAAGCAGTAGCGCCAAAGCGAGAACATGCGACGTCTATCATCCAACGGGTCTCTGGCCGACGGCTAATTGCCAACAGGACGTCGGCCGAAAATGAACGGCCCGCTGGCTGGCGTTAGAATTTGAAATTCCACTCCGCGCGCGAGTATTTTTCGGCAACCAGCTCGCGGATGCGGAGCGGGGGCAAATCGCTCAGCGGTGCGTCTGCCTGCCAGGCGTGTACGAGAGCGGTTTTTGCCTGGTCGCGCGAAACGGGCAACTGCGTGAGAAAGTGATCGTGGTTGCGGCGGTCGCGGTAGGTGGGTTGGAGCGTCGGCATCAGCAGGAGTTCGCTCACGAGGGACAGATCGAAATCCAGGAGCAGCGTTCCATGAAAAAGCAGAAACTGGCGATGCCGGCGCTGGGCATTGCCCGAAAACTTCAGGCCGTCGAGCGTGAGGTCAGTATGACCCTGGACCCGAAATTCGGACGGCGGATGGAGCAAGGCGGAAGCCGCGTGAGCGAGGGCCGCGCGATTGCGTTCCATGATGAACTGGTTCGCCGTGCTGATGCTGCCGGTTGGACGGTCCGCCTGAATGCGCAGGATGAGTGCGTAGTTCAAGCAACCCGGGCCTTGCACCACCGTGCCGCCGCCCGAGCAGCGGCGCAGGATCGGAATCCCCCGGGCGGCGCACGTCGCCACGTTGACTTCGCTGGCCACCTTGTTCGCGTAGCCGACGACGACGAAGGGCTTGGGTGATTCCCAGAAGCGCAGGACTTCGCCGCCGGCCCCCGCCTCGGCGGTCGCCAACAAGGCTTCATCGCCCGCCAGGTTTTCAGCGGGCGAGGGCAGGGTGAGGTCGAGGAGTTTCATGCGCGTTGTTGGGTGCTAATTTCGCTGGCGTTCGGCGGCCACTTTGGGTTTAATCTGCCGCTCTAGCCGGGGGCGCAACCTGCTCTTCCTAATCCCGGCGAACACCTTGGAATTGAGTAACACAGTGAAACCTGAGAAAAAAGAAGTTTACGGTTCGCGCGCGTCGGCCCTGCCGGACGGGGGTGCGAATGGGGCCAAGGGCGACAAGCTCGCCAACTCCGTCCAATCGGTCTTTGACCTGGCCATCGCCAGCCAGGGACCGGAGCGCACGGCGCAATTGCTGGAACAACTTGCCGACCGGTTGCGTGCCAACCAGCACGAATTGCCGCGCGGCTTCAACACCCCCTACGCCAACACCATCCCCGTCGAGCAGCAGCCGGAGTATCCCGGCGATTGGAAAACGGAGGTACGTCTGAAGAGCCTGATGCGCTGGAACGCCATGGCGATGGTCGTGAAGGCCAACCATACCACGAACGTGGGTGGGCATATCTCAACGTATGCTTCGGCGGCGACACTTTACGAGGTGGCGTTTAATCATTTCTTCCGCGGCCGAACCGAAGATTTCCCGGGCGACGCGGTCTATTTTCAAGGTCACGCCGCGCCGGGCGTTTACGCCCGGGCGTTTCTTGAGGGGCGCTTGACCGAGCTGCACCTACAGAATTTCCGCCAGGAACTCGCGGAGGGCGGCGGGCTCTCGTCGTATCCGCATCCGTATCTGATGCCGGATTTCTGGCAGTTCCCGACGGTTTCGATGGGGCTGGGCCCGATCATGTCCATCTACCAGGCGCGGTTCAATCGCTACTTGCAAGCCCGCAAATTCATCGGCGATCACGATCCGAAGGTCTGGTGCTTCATTGGCGATGGCGAAAGCGACGAGCCGGAGACGCTGGGTTCGCTCACGCTTGCTGCGCGCGAAAACCTCGACAACCTCGTCTGGGTCATCAATTGCAACCTCCAGCGTTTGGACGGCCCGGTGCGCGGCAACGGGAAAATTATTCAGGAGTTGGAAGCGCTGTTCCGTGGTGCCGGCTGGAACGTCATCAAGGTGGTTTGGGGGTCCGATTGGGATGATTTGCTCGCGCGCGATAAGAGTGGGCTGCTGCTCAAGCGGATGGAAGAGGCAGTGGACGGCGATTACCAGAAGTACGTCGTCGAGCCGGGCAGCTACACGCGGAAACATTTCTTCGGCAAATATCCCGAGCTCCTCAAGCTCGTGCAGCACCTCACCGATGAGCAGATTCGCAAGTTGCTACGCGGGGGCCACGACACACGGAAGGTTTATGCCGCGTACAAGGCCGCCACCGAACATCAGGGTCAGCCCACGGTGATTCTGGCCAAAACCGTGAAGGGTTACGGCCTGGGCGAAGCGGGCGAGGGTCGCAACATTTCGCACCAGCAGAAGAAGATGAACGAAAAGGAGCTGCGCGAATTTCGCGAACGCTTCAACATCCCCGTCAGCGATGACGTGATTGCGGAAACGCCGTTCTATCGTCCGCCCGCCGACAGTCCGGAGATCAAGTATTTGCTCGAACGCCGCCGCGCCCTGGGCGGATTCGTGCCGGCGCGCACGGTCGAGCCGGTGAAACTGGAAGTGCCAGCGTTGAATCATTTTGCGGAATTTTTCCGAGGCTCCACGCGCGAAATCTCAACGACCATGGCGTTTGGCCGGCTATTCAGTCTGTTGCTGCAACATAAGGGCGTGCGCAAGAATCTCGTGCCCATCATCCCGGATGAAGCACGGACGTTCGGGCTGGATCCTTTGTTTCGGGAAATCGGAATCTATTCATCAAAAGGGCAGCTTTACGAGCCGGTCGACCGCAAGACGTTGTCGTTCTACCACGAAGCAAAGGACGGTCAGATTCTCGAAGAGGGCATTACCGAGGCGGGTTCGATGGCGTCGTTCATCGCGGCGGGCACGGCCTACGCGACCCATGGCGTGCCGATGATTCCGTTTTACATCTATTATTCCATGTTCGGGCCGCAGCGCATCGGTGATTTGATGTGGCTCGCGGGCGACATCAAGGCCAAGGGTTTCATGCTCGGCGCCACTTCGGGCCGCACCACGCTCAATGGCGAGGGCCTGCAACACCAGGACGGTCACAGTTTGCTGCACGCAAGCACGATTCCCACTGTGCTGGCGTACGACCCGGCGTTCGGCTACGAAATCGCCGTCATCATCACGGACGGTTTGCGCCGCATGTTTGTCGAAGGCGAAGATGTTTTTTATTATCTCACCCTCTACAACGAGAACCACGTCATGCCGCCGATGCCCGAAGGCGTCGAGGACGGCATCTTGAAGGGGCTGTATAAATTCAAAGCCGGCGCGGAAAAGAAGAAGCTCAAAGCCCACATTCTCGGGAGCGGTCCGATCATCAACTCCGCGCTCCAGGCGCAGGAAATTCTCGCGGAACGCTACGGCGTGTCCGCCGATGTGTGGAGCGCCACGAGTTACAAGCTGCTGCGCATGGAGGCCATTCGCTGCCAGCGCTGGAACATGCTGCATCCGACCCAAGCGTCGAAAAAATCCCATGTCGAGCGGTTGCTGGCGCGCGAAAAAGGCGCGTTCGTGGCCGTGTCCGATAACATCCGCACCGTGCCGGACCAGATCGCGCCTTGGGTGCCGGGAGGTTTGATGACGTTGGGCACGGACGGTTTCGGCCGCAGCGATACACGCGCTCGGTTGCGCCGCTTCTTCCAGGTGGACACGGAAAGCACCGTGATCGGCACGCTCTACGCGCTGGCGCAGCGCGGCGAGATCGAACGGGAAGTCGTCGCCAAAGCGATCAAGGACTTGGGTGTGGACCCTGAGAAAGTGCAGCCGCAGATTGTTTAGGATACAATCGGTTGGGAGATCAGCAGATCGCCACGCTCGGCGTCGAGGGTGACTTGCGCGCCCACGGGCAGGGTTGCGTTATGCGGTACGTGACCGAAGGGCAAGCCCGTGACCACGGGGATTTTCAGCGGGAGCAACCGTTCCTTCAACACATCTTCCAAAGTCTGGCGGTACTCTTTGGCTCGTTTCGCTCTCGGATCCTCGCAATCGGCATTGAGTCCGATCGCGATGCCGGCCACCTGCTGCAGCAAGCCGCAGTTGAGGAGATGCGTGAGCATGCGGTCGAAGCGATAGGGTTGCTCGCTCAGGTCTTCCAGAAATAGAATGCGATCCCGGAACGGGGGTTGCCACGGCGTGCCGATGGTGGTGCCGAGCAGGGTGAGATTGCCCCCGATGAGTTGCCCACGCGCCACCCCGCCGCGCAGAATTTTCACGGTCTTGCGACGATAACCCTGCGAGATGCTGACCGGTGATCGCTCCCTTAGCGTGAGGGGGCGGGAAAGGGCTCGCAAAAAGCTTTGCCGCGTAAAGTCCGGCAGTTCCGCGCTGTTGAGATCGGAATTCAGCATCGGGCCATGGAAGGAGATCAGATTTGCCTTGGTCAGAAACGCGCAGTGCAGCGAGGTGATGTCGCTGTAGCCGACGAAGACTTTTGCGTGGTCGCGGATGACGCCATAGTCGAGCAAAGGCAGCAGGCGGGCTGTGCCGTAGCCGCCGCGCACGCAGAGAATGCCGTGGACGCGGCGGTCCCTGAACATTTGCATCAGGTCGTTTGCGCGGTCCCGATCCGTTCCGGCCAGGTAGCCGTGGCGGCTGCGGACGTTGGGCGCGAGTTTGACCTTGAAGCCGAGTTGTTCGAGAACCCCAATCGAGCGATCAATGGTCCGAGGATCGGGCGGCGCGCTGGCGGGGGCGATGAGGCCGAGCGTGGCGCCGGGCGAAAGATGTTGGGGCCGGATAAGCATGCGCCCAAGGTAATCAGCCTACCCGGAACCGCCAGCCTCGAACATCGAAGCGGAAACTCGCCGGAACGCCGCCCGTCATGGATCAAATCTGCGGGTTGATCAGGACGGGCTCCTTGTCGCGGAGGAGGAGCAACTGGACTTTGGTTTGGGTGAAGGCGACCTCCAGTTCCTGAAGAATGTCCTTCGCGCCGCTGGCATCGCCCGAGTTACCGAGATTCTCGAGGCGCTGAGCCAGATCTATCAGGGAGCGGCAGCCGAGGTTAAGGGACATGCTCTTGAGCGCGTGGGCGTGGAAGGCAAGTTGTTTCGGGTTTTCGATGGACTGACCGATTTGCATGATCCGCGTGGGCGCTGTCTCCAGGAAGAGATCAATCAACTCGCGCAACATGCTCATGCCATTGTTGGGGGCCATGTCGCGCAGGTCGGCAATCATGTGATCGTCGAGCAGACCGGGCGAAAGCGACTGCGGGTGGCGCAGGAAGTATGCGGTGTCATGCTTGTGCGCCTTGGTTGGTCCCCAGCGTTCGAGCGCAGCCTGCAGGTCGGCAATGCGCACAGGTTTGGAAATGTAGTCGTCCATGCCGGCGGCGAGGCACTTCTCGCGGTCCCCCATGAGGGCATTGCCCGTCATGGCGATGATGATGGGTCGCTTGTCGCGGGTCCAGCGGTGGTTGAGGTGTTGGGCGCATTCGAGGCCGTCCATTTCGGGCATTTGCACGTCCAAGAAGAGGATATCGAACGGTTTTTGTTCCAGCGCCCGGATGACCTCCTGACCATTGGCGGCAAGCTCCGCGCGATAGCCGAGTTTGTGCAGGACGCTGAGGCCAACCTTCTGATTGATCGGGTTGTCGTCGGCCAGGAGGATGCGCAAGGGGAGGCGGCGGGCAAAGTCGGAATCAAGGCCGGGGGTGAAGGGCGTTTTTTTGTCGCGTTGGACTTGCACGTCCAGGGCGCGGCAGAGGGCTTCCAACAGTTGCGCGGGGCGGATGGGTTTGTGGACGAGGACGCTGTCGCCCAAGCCGGCGGCACGGAGTTCCTCGGCGCGCAGGCGCACGGAGGAGTGCAGGAGCAGGGGCACGCGGCGCTCGGGGGTTTGAGCGCGGAGTTCGCGCGCGAGGTCGAAGCTGTCGGTGTCGGGGAGCTGCAGGTCGAGGAGGATTAGGTCGAAAAATTCGAAATTGGAAGGTGCAGTCTCCTCGTTGGCGGCGGATTCGTTCTTATTTCTGTTTTTTTCTTTTTGCGTTCTGACTTGATCGAGGGCGGCGGCGGCGCTGGCGGCGGGGTGGACGTGGAGGCCCCATTGTTGGAGGCGGTGTTGAAGGATGCGGCTGTGGGTGGCGTTGTCTTCGATTAGGAGGAGGTGTTTGCCTTTGAGTTGGGGTTGGGGCAGTTGCCAGGCAGGTGGGCTGGCGGCGGCGGCCCCGCGGGCTTGGACGGTGAAATGGAAGGTGGCGCCTTGGCCTGCTTGGCTGTCAACCCAGATGCGTCCACCCATGAGTTCGACGAGGCGGCGGCTGATGGCCAGGCCCAGGCCGGATCCGCCGTAGTTGCGGGTGGTGGAGGGGTCAACTTGTTGGAAGGATTTGAAGAGGCGGTGTTGTTTGTCGAGGGGGATGCCGATGCCGGTATCGCGGACGCTGAAGTGGAGGAGCCATTGTTCGGGGTGGTGGAGGGGGCTTGGGTCGGCTTCGAGGCCGGGTTCGAGGGTTTGGTGCCCGTGGGCGGCGGGGCGGACTTCGACGAGGACTTCGCCGTGGGGAGTGAATTTGACGGCGTTGCCGATAAGGTTGACGAGGATTTGACGCAGGCGGGTGACGTCGCTGACGAGGATTTTGGGGAGGAGATCGTCAACGCTGTAGGCGAGGTCGAGGCGTTTTTCCGCGGCTTTCGGGGCGAGGAGGTCGAGCGCTTCTTCGAGGCAAGTGTGGAGTTCGAAGGGGTGGTGTTCGAGTTCGAGTTTGCCGGCCTCGATTTTGGAGAAGTCGAGGATGTCGTTGATGATGGTGAGGAGGGCGTCGGCGCTGTGGCGGGTACCTTCAACGTATTCGCGCTGTTCGTCGGTGAGTTCGGTGTCGAGGAGGAGGGCAATCATGCCGATGACGCCGTTCATGGGGGTGCGAATCTCGTGGCTCATGTTCGCGAGAAAGGCGGACTTGGCGAGGGTGGCCTCCTCGAGTTTTTGGTTGAGGGCGATGAGCTGGGAATTGCCGTTGATTAGTTGCTGCTGACTTTCGCGGAGGGCGCGGTAGGCGGCGTCGCGCTGGAGTTGATTGAGGTAGGCCCGCGAGTGATAACGTATGCGTGCGATGAGTTCGATGCGGTCGGGCAGCTTGACGAGATAGTCATTGGCCCCGAGCGCAAACGCCTGCCCCTTGACCTGCGGGTTTTCGTTCGTGGACAGGACGATGATCGGGATTTCCCGGGTCGCCGGGTTGGCGCGGAATTGGTTCACGAGGGTGAGACCGTCGAGCCCCGGCATCACGAGGTCCTGCAAGATGACTGTGGGCCGGATCTGGGTGGCGAGCGTCAGCGCCTCGCGCGCGTCGGCGCAATAATGGAAGTCAATGTCGGCTTCGCTGGCGAGCGCGCGCCGGATGGCTTCGCAGACCATGGCCTGATCGTCCACGAGGAGCACCATCACATGATACTCGGACGGGGGCGGGGGCGGCCCCGCATCCTCTGGAATTGTCAAGTTGGGTCGTTCGTCGGCCATGGTGTTGTTATTTCAGTCGGAACATATTCGTGAGGCGCGGGCCGATTTTGTCCAGCGCTAAAATTTCCTTGGCGGCGTCCAGGTCGGCGGCGGCCCGGGGCATCCCGTAGACGGCGCTGGTGTTTTTGTCCTGGGCTATGGTGGGATGTCCAGCATTGCGCAGGAGTTTAAGTCCCTCCGCTCCGTCACGGCCCATCCCGGTGAGGATTACCCCCACCACCGCGCCTCGCCACTGGCGCACCACGCTCCGAAAGAAAACATCCACCGACGGACAGTAGGAAGCCTCGCCGGGCTGGGCGGCGTAGCCGAGTTGCCGCGGGCCGGACAAGATCAAATGCTGATCGCCGCCCGCAAGGAAAACCGTTCCCGATTCAATGCGGTCGCCTTCCTGGGCCACGCGCACCGGCAGCTTGGTGCGGGTGCTGAACCACGCGGTCAGGCCCGGCGCAAATTGTTTGTCCAAGTGCTGCACAATGACCACGGCGGCGGGAAAATGGGCCGGCAGGGCGGCCAGGATCGCGGCCAGCGCGGTCGGCCCGCCGGCGCTGGCGCCAATGGCGACGAGGCCTTCGGAAGGCAACTTCGTTGGCGCGGGTGGGGATGCCGGTGGAGGTTCCGACCCGATCAGCCGGCTGATGATTTCAATTTTCGCCAGTAACGCCTGCGCGCTTTCGAGCGGGGCGGCGTCGCTGAGCACGGGGAGGTTCACGACGTCGAGCGCCCCCGCCCCCATCGCCTCAAAAATCTTCCCCGGATGATCCTCGGCCTTCGCGGTGACTACAATGACGGCGCACGGCGTTTGCGCCATGATTTGGCGCGTCGCCTCCACGCCGTCCAAGCGCGGCATGAACAAGTCCATCAACACCAGATCCGGCCGGTCGCGGTGGCACCGTGCGACTGCTTCCGCGCCATCCCGGGCGATCCAGGCCACGTCATGTTTGCCGCTGCGCACGATCACGCGGCGGATGGCCTCCGCGGCCAGCACCCCAACGTTGACGATGCCGATTTTCATGTTCGATATGCGAAACTTAAGCCGGCTAAACTCAAAATGGACAACCAATCAACCCACACCGGGCTGGCCTTTCGTTGTAATGCTTCATTTTGCATGGTTTAGGCTTCGCCAATCAAATCCACCACCCCGCGCAGCAGGGTTTCATCATGGAAACTGCCTTTGGTCAGATAATAGTCGGCCCCGGCTTCCAAACCGCGCAGGCGATCCGTCTCCCGGTCTTTGTAAGAGACAATCATAACCGGCAGCGCTTTCAGTCGGGCGTCTTGTTTAATGAGGATGGCGAGTTCGATGCCGTCGAGCCGGGGCATGTCCACGTCGGTGATCACCAGGTCAAACCCGCCCCCGCGGACCGCGTTCCAACCGTCCATACCATCCACCGCCACCTCTGTGGTATAGCCGGCGCTTTCCAGTAATTTCCGTTCCAATTCCCGCACCGTGAGCGAGTCGTCCACCACGAGCACGCGTTTCCGCGGCGGGACGGGGGCGGCCAACACGCTGCGAGCCACATTTTCCAGCGCCCCGCTGGTGACTAGCTTTTCGATCGAGCGCAGCAGATCGTCCACGTCCACGATCAACACCGGGGCGCCATCCTCCATCAACGCGGCCGCGCTAATGTCCTTGATTTTGCCCAGGCGCGGATCGAGCGGTTGTACCACCAGTTCGCGTTCGCCAAGGAAACGGTCCACAAGCAAGCCGTAACGGCAGCTGTGATCGCCGATGACCACGATGGGCAGATCAGGGTCGGGGAGGATCACCTCCGGACACTCGAACACCTGGTGCGCCGCGAGCAGTCCGACGTGTTGATCCGCCAGTCGGAAGTGATGCCGGCCTTCGAGCGTTTCGATGCGGGGTCGTGGCAGTATGAGGGTGCTGGCGATCTGGGCCAGGGGAAACGCATAGGGCTCGCCCCCGATTTCGACGAGGAGGGTGCGCAGGACGGAGAGGGTAAGCGGCAATTGCAACTGAAACCGCATGCCGTTCCCCGCCTGGTTCGTTACCCGCACCCCGCCGCGGACACTGCGGGTCATGGTCTGAACGATGTCGAGACCCACGCCGCGACCGGAAAACTCCGTCACCTGGTCCCGCAGGGTAAAGCCGGGGAGAAATAGGAATTGCAGCAACTCTCCCTCGTTCATTTTTTCCGCCACCGCGGGCGTGGTCAGTTGTCGTTCCGCGATCGCGCGCCGGAGTTGGTCGAGGTCCAGTCCCGCCCCGTCATCGGCCACGATGACTTGCAGCATGCCGGCGCTGTGCCGGGCTTCGAGGCGAATGGTGGCTTCAGTTGGTTTACCGGCGCGGCGCCGCGCGTCGGGGAATTCGCAGCCATGATCCACCGCGTTGCGGAGCAGGTGGGCGAGCGGGGCTTCCAGGCGACCGAGAATATCGCGATCCACCTGCGTGCTTTCGCCCAGGATTTCCAGCCGGACCTCTTTGCCCAGGGCGCGGGCCAGGTCCCGCACCATGCGCGGAAAACGTTGGACGCCGTCGGCAAAGGGCCGCATGCGCGTGCGCAGCACTTCGAGGTAAAGCCGGTTGGACAGGCTGGCCGCGCGCCGATCGTACAAATCCAGTTCCAGCAAACGACCGTTGAGATGCTGCTGTGCCTCAGTGACTTGTTGATACAGACCGTTGATCGTTTCCCGTGTTTGTGGCGCGCGGCGTTCGTCGCTGTACGATTGGCGCAACTCATCGAGCGTGCGTTCCAAATCCGTCTGCATGCGTTTGAGGCGTTGCAGGGATTCCGCAAACGGCCGCAACCAGCGTGATTCAACGAGCGCCTCACCAGCGAGCCCCAGCAGGCGATTAAGATTCTCGGCGGTCAGGTGCAGGACGCGGTCGCCAGCGTCGGTTTCGGCGGTAAACGGCGGATGGTTTTCGCTGGGTTGGAGGGCCACGCTGCCGACGCTGGCAGGACTCCCTGGCGCGCGGGCGGGCCGCGTAAATTCTGGGCCTGCCTGCGCAAGGGAGGGCTCGCTATTCGCGGCGGGCAAGGAATGCGCCGGCGTCAGGAAGGTGCCAACGGTGCGCAACCAGGTGTCACAGTCCGCACCCTGATCGGCCTGCCACCGCAGGATGGAAACTTCGTCGTGCTTGGCCACCCCGGCGAGCCAATCCACGCCGCGCAGAAGCAAGTCAACGTGGCGCTGTGTCAGGACGAGCCGGCCCGTTTGCGCGGCGACGAAACAATCCTCCATGGCGTGGGCGATGTGGACAGCCGGGAGTAGATTGACAATGCGGGCGGCCCCTTTGAGCGAGTGCGCGGCCCGCATGAGGGCTTCGAGTTGCGCGGGCGAAGCAGGCGCGCGTTCCAGTTCCAACAGGCCGCTGGTGAGCAGCGCGGTCTGATTTTCCGCTTCCACGCGAAATAATTCCTGCATGGACAGCTCGCGGGGATTCTCGTGTAGGCGCTTGTTCACGCGAGATTGCGGTTGAGCGCGGCGAACACGGCGTCGGCATCCAGAAAACCCACCGCGAAGTTGCGCCAGGGAAACACCCCTCGGGCGCAGTTCAGGCCGGAGCGCGCAATGGTGGCGGGCGGTTTGCGCAGGTCGCTCTGATGAAACCGATGCACGCCGTGAACCTCATCCACCGGGAATGCAAAGCGCTCGCCGTTCCAGTCCGCGACCAGCAGGCGATCGAACACGGCGCGCACAGGCTTGGCGGGCGGGCGGAATTCGAGGCCAAGCAGACGGGCGAGCGAGGCGCAGATGAGCAATTCTCCGCGCACGTTGACCAGACCAAGGACTATCGCCAGGCGCCGGTGGGGCAGGCTGTGGACGACGCGGCGCTCGGTAATTTCCTGAAACGCCGTGGTGGGGAGTGCGAGCCATTCCCCGTCCAGGCGGAACAGAAGCGCAGAGGTTTTGGCGGGGGCCCCGAGCGGCTTCTCGTGGGCGTAATGTTCGGTCCAGGCGCGGCGATCCTCCGCGCTGAGCGGGCGATCAAGTAACTGGACGGCGGCGGCGGAATAAACGGGGCAGTTTTGGCAATGAATGTGCCGCGACAGTTCGCGGCAAGTTTGGTTTCCGCTCACGCCAATCTGATTCCAGCAATCGGAGACTTCCGCCGGTTGGTCGTCGTGGGGCGTCACCGAGAAATCGGTGATGACCGTCGGATTGGCTCTGGCGTGCGGTTCCATCACGGTTTGGGCTGCGCACGTTCGGCGCGGCGCTTGAAGATCCGCGCGGCCCCCACATCGCCCGATTTTTCCAAGGCAAGCGTGAGGTGGGTCAGCGCTTCATAGTGATTCGGCTCCAAGTAAAGGGCTTTGCGATAGTAAGTGATCGCCGCTGGATCGTGGCTGGCGTCGCTGGCCAATCCCAGGAGATAATACGCCTGCGCTGCCGGGCCTTCAAGGGTGAGATACGCATCGCAGATGGCCGCGGCTTCGGCGAGGCGACCGGCGTTCGCATGCTGGCACGCGATCTCCAGATCTACCATCGCCGGGGTCGGGTCGCGTAGATCTTGGACCTGCTCGCGCGAGGAGGGTTCCGCTATCCGCGGCGGGGCGGGGTCACCCGTGTGCGGCTGGCGTGGTGTTTCGGTCAAGGTGGCAGGGCTCGGTCGGGGGGGCGGAGTTTCCGCTGGCGTGGTGTTTCCGGCCGCCTTACGACAGGCGAACGCCATCGGCAAACCAGCGTGGTGAAAGCCGCTTTCCACCACCAGCGCTAATTCCGCCGGGCCCACGAAGAGAAGGCCGTCGTCGGCCAACAGGCGATGGAGTTTCGCCAAGGCGAGGGTTTGCATGGCGCGGTCGAAGTAGATCAGCAAGTTGCGGCAAAAAATGAAATCATACGGGGGTCTTCCGGCCAGCAAACTAGCATCGAGGATGTTGCCCTGCTCAAATGTTACACAGCGACGCACGAGCGGACTGAGGGCATAGCCCTCCATGGTGGGCAGAAAGTGCCGGTCGCGGAAGCCAAGCTCCCGTCCACGGAACGAGTTTTTTCCATAGACGGCTCGTTCCGCTCGGGCGAGGGCGAGGGCGGAAATGTCCACTGCGTCGATGGTGAAGCCGGGCGCGGGGGGGCCGGCTTCGAGCAGCGCCATGGCGAGGGAATAAGGTTCTTCGCCGGAGGCGCAGGGCATGCTCAACACGCGCAACGGGGCCGCTGGATGGCGGGGCCGCCATTCGTGCAGGGCGATTTGGGTGAAACGGTCGAACGATTCTTGGTCCCGGAAAAACCACGTTTCGGTCACGACCACGGCTTCGATGAGTTGTTCCAACTCCTGGCGGGAGGTGGCGAGCAGGTCATGGTAGGTGTCCGAATTCTTCAACCCGTGCGCTTGCATGCGCCCCCGGACCGCCCGCTCGATCAGGGCGGAGCCGATGGAGGCCGCATTGAGGCCGATGTGGCGGCGGAGCAGGGCTTCAATGAGGCGCATCGCTGACCTCCACGGATTGGGTTAAGAGCAGTTGATGCGCGCCGGCGTCCAAAAGGCCCTGGGCGTCCAGAAGTTGAATGACGCCCTGATCGTCTATCAAAATGGGCCCGAGAAACGGGGTCGCTGCCCGTTTCATGCCCGCCACGTATGGGGCGGACGCCGGAGATGCCTGTCGCTCAGGTCTTACGTGGCCCGCCGGCACAAAATCCTTTTCCTCCCGCCGCAACGTGCCGGTCACGCGCTCCGCGACCAGCCCAATCAACTGGCTGGGGCCCGCGGTTTGGCGGTGTTGGACGAGGAGAATGCGGGTGCTGAGTTGTTCGCGGGCGGGGCGGCCTAGCGTGAGTTCGCACAGGTCGAGCGCGGGTACGGGCTGGCCGCGATAGACAAAAACACCGGCCACGCCCCGGGGCGAGGCGGGCAGGCGTTTCAGCGCCAGCAGCGGCAACACTTCCACCACACGACGGGCTTCCAGCGCGTACCGGTCCTGGCCGAGTTGGAAGAGCACAAAGAGCATTTCAAATTCAAAAATGTACAATTAATAACTTCATAGGCCGATTCAATTCAGAACTAAGCGTCAAAAATGAGTCGCGAAACCCTCGCCGTGACGGTCAAAATAATTACGAATGCAAATTGAAATCGCGCGAATCACGTAAAGCCTAAGCCACCGGTGGCTCCGGCGTGAAACTTATACGGGGCGGACGCCGGCCTTGCTGATTTTGGATATTGCACTTTTGAATTTTAATCCTCCATGGTTCAGGCTTCGAGTTTGAAGCGGGCGACGCCGGTTTGGAGGCCGCGGGCGGCGGCGTTCAGTTGGTCGATGGCGAGGGTGGAGTGGCGAAGGGAATCGGCAGTTTGGGCGGCGGCCTGGCTGAGGTGGAGGAGGGTTTCGCTGATCTGGGCGGCGCCGGTGGCTTGGGCGTGCATGCCTTCGCTGACGGTGGCAAAACGGGGAGTGAGAGTCTGGACTTGGTGGATGATCTGGGCCAGGAGGCTGCTGACTTGCCGGATGTCTTCGACGCCGCGGCGGATTTCATCGGCGAATTTGTCCATGCCCATGACGCTGGCGGTGACGGCGGTGTGCATTTCTTTGACGGTTTTTTCGATGTCATAGGTAGCGACGGCAGTTTGGTCGGCAAGGCGGCGGATTTCCATGGCGACGACGGCGAAGCCGAGCCCATATTCGCCGGCTTTTTCGGCTTCGATGGCGGCGTTGAGGGAGAGGAGGTTGGTTTGGTCGGCGACCTTGGTGATGGTGGTGACGACGGTGTTGATGTTGGTGGTTTTTTCGTTCAGGACGGCGAGTTTGCCGGTGATGGCGCCGGCGGCGTCCATGATCTGGCGCAGGGTGGTTTCCATGCGGGTGAGGCCGGTCTGGCCCCGGCCAGCCAGGGCGGCGGTGTCTTGGGCGACGCCGCCGACTTCGTTCATGGTGTGGTCGAGTTCCTGGGTGGTGGCGGAGATTTGTTTGGAGGTGGCGCCGATTTGGGCGGTGGTGGCGGCGATTTCGGTGGTGGTGGTTTGTTGGTCTTTGGCGGAGGCGGCGATTTGGGTGGCGGTGATGTTGACTTGGATGCCGGACTGTTGGACTTGGCTGACGAGGTGGGAGAGGTCGTCGGCGAGGTGGTTGAGGCCGTCGGCGAGGAGGCCGAATTCGTCGCGGCGGGGGAGGTGGAGGCGGTGGGTGAAGTCGCCGTGGCGCATGTGTTCGATGGCGGTGGTGAGTTGGTGCAGCGGCAGGGTGACGGCGCTGGTTTGGGCGCGGAGGACGAGGATGGCGCACACGAGGACGGCGGCCATGCCGGTGCAGGCGATGACGGCGGTGTATTGGCCGCGGTTGAGGGCGGCTTGGCTGTGGTCGGCGGTTTGGCGAGTGAGTTCTTTGAGGTGCTCGTTGCGTTGCCGGGTGATTTCGGGTTGGGCTTTGGTGTAGTAGTCGCGGCCGGTTTGGGGGTCGATAGTGAGGAGGTCTTGGACTTTGGCTTGAAAGGGGTCGAGGGTGAGGCGGAGGTATTCGCTCAGGCTTTTGAGGGGGGTGGCGAGTTGGGGTTCGGTGGCGAATTCACTGGTTTTGAGGAGGCTGTCGAGGTGTTCTTTCAGGTTGCGTTCAGTGACTTCGAGGCGTTGTTTGTCGAGGCGGCTGCGGGGGTCCGCGAGCAGGGCTTGGAGGGCGTCGCTCATTTCGCTGAAGTAGTAGTGGAGTTGGGTGGTGTCGCGGGTGAGGCGGTCGCTGGTGTGTTGGCCTTCGGAGCGCGTACGTTCCATCCACCAAGCGAGGCCGCTGGCGACGAGGAGCAGGGTGATGAGGATGACGCGGGTGGTGTTGAGGCGTTTCCAGATGGTGGTGGTGTTGGGCACAGTTAGTGGGGGAAGCGTGGGACTTTTTTGAGGGGAAAACAAGCAGGTTTGTTTTCAACTCGGGTGGGGATGGCGTATGTCCGGGATGGGCTTGCGCGGGGCTGGCTTTGTTCTCCGCGGCAGGGTATTATGATGGAGCGATGAATTTGCCGGCTTTGATTTTGGCGTCCGCGTCGCCGCGGCGGGTGGAGTTGTTGGGGCTGGTGGTGGGGGGATTTAAGGTGGTGGCGAGTGGGGTAGCGGAGCTGGTGGAGGGGCAGTTGTCGCCTTACGAGTTGTGTCAGCTTAATGCGCATCGCAAGGCGCGCGCGGTGGCCAAACGGTTTCCGGATGCTCTGGTGCTCGGGGCGGATACGTTGGTGTTTCGCGGGCGGGAGGTTTTTGGCAAGCCGGCGAATTTAACGGAAGCGCAGGGGATGCTGGCCCGGTTGCAAGGATCCACCCATCAGGTTGTCACCGGTGTGAGTCTGATACACTTGCGCGCGCATCGGGAACGGATTTTTACGGTGAGCACGGATGTGCGGTTTCGTGCGCTGAATGCGGCGCAGGTGCGGAATTATCTTTCGCGGATTCACCCGCTGGACAAGGCGGGTGCGTACGCAATCCAGGAGCATGGCGAACTTGTCATTGAGGAAATCTCCGGATCGTACAGCAACGTTGTGGGGCTGCCCGTGGAGCGCGTGCGGGAGGAGTTGGACGCCTGGCCGAAACCAGTGCCAGGCCGAGCTGCGTAAATCCTGGACTTGCCTATCACCGCAGCGGCTAGCCGCCCAAAATCACCGACAAGGAGGCATTGTCTGCGCTGACCTTGCCGGTGACTTTCCTCAATCCGCAGACGGCCGGCAGCCGCTTCCAATTCCAGTTCCGCTCGCAAACTGGAACAACCAATACGGTCCAGGCCCGTGCCAACCTGGCGGTGGGTGGCTGGAGTGATCGCCCCAACATTCTCGGTGACGGAAACACGAAGACTTTCGTTCTGCCCGGGTGCAGCGCGCCGACAGAGTTTATTCGCATCAGCACCCAGTACCTGAACTGCGTTTCCAGTGCGATTGGAGCGCAGATCGGGGGCAGTACGCAAACGCAACGGGCCTTCTTGTTTGATAACGACCGTTTCGTTTGCCTTGGCGATCCAAGAATCGTCTCCTCCGGAGATTGCCCTCATGTGCAAATGCAGCCGGGCGTAATGGATCACCCCAATTCCTGGAAACCGTTGTTCGGCAGGAAAGGGTCAAAAACGGGGTTTAAACGGATGGGCACGCATTCCGTGATTCGCGCAATCCCGCTTGCCCGGCCCGAGCGCTTTGGCTAGGTTGCGTTCGTTATGGAAAGCACCACACCGCCGCCGTTCGTTCCGCCGCCGCCGTCTCAATCGCCGCCACCCATCATCGTGCCGCCGCGGCCCACACCACCGCGCAAAAGTCGGGGCTGGATGATTGTCTCGATTATTCTATTTTTACTGTTGACCGTGAGTGTGCTGGCCAACTTGGGCGGCCTGTTCAAATCGTTCACCCATCTCAGCGGCATCAGTAGCGGCCATCAACGCTCCGGTGGCCCGCGCCTCGATGAAGTCGTGTTGGAGGATAACGATGCTTCAGACAAAATCGCCGTTATTCCAATTGAGGGGATCATCAGCGGCGAGTTGAGCGGTCGCGGCGGATACAGTCTGGTGGACGTGGTGAAGGCGCAGTTGGATCGCGCCGAGGAGGACAAGAAGGTGAAAGCGGTTATTCTCAAGGTTGACTCACCCGGGGGCGAGGTAATGGCGTCGGATGACATTGCCCGGGCGATTACCGAGTTTCAGAGTCATGCGGGCAAGCCCGTGATCGTCTCGATGGGCAGTCTGGCGGCCTCGGGCGGTTATTACGTTTCCGCGCCGTGCGAATGGATCGTGGCGAATGAACTTACCATCACCGGAAGCATCGGGGTAATCATGCACGGCTTTAACTATCGAGGATTAATGGACAAGGTCGGACTCGTGCCGGAAGTCTATAAGAGCGGAAAATTCAAGGACATGATGAGCGGTTCACGTGAGCCGGGCAGCATCACCCCGGCAGAACGGGCCATGGTGCAAAAGCTGATTGACGAGACTTTTGCAAAGTTCAAGAGCGTGGTCGCTGAAGGCCGCAAGAACGCGCACGAGAGCAACAAGGACGGCCAGGTCCTCGCGTCCGACTGGGTTGATTACGCGGATGGTCGCGTGTTGTCGGGCAAAGAGGCGTTCAACCTGGGGTTCGTGGATCAACTGGGCTCCTTCGACGATGCGGTGGGAAAGGCCGAGGAGCTGGGCGGCGTCAAGAAGCAGGCCAATTTGATCGAGTACCGCCAGCGCAATGATTTCGCCGAGTTGTTCAGCATGTTTGGGCAGAGCGAGAGCCGGGCGTTCAAGGTGGACCTTGGCCTGGACCTGCCCAAACTCCAGGCCGGGCGGATGTACTTTCTATCGCCCCTTTTCCTGCACTGACGTGAAAGGCGTGACGGTCATCACGCACCCGCTGGTGCAGCACAACCTCACGCGGCTGCGCGACGAGCGCACCGAACCCCAGGAATTCCGTCGCGTCCTCAGCGAGGTCGCGGCGCTCATGATTTACGAGGCCACCCGCACCTTTGCCACCGACAAAGTGACCGTCCGCACCCCGCTCGCCACCACGCGCGGACTAAAACTCCGCCGCGAGGTTGTCCTCGTGCCGGTGTTGCGGGCTGGGCTGGGGATGCTGGATTCCATTCTGCAACTCATCCCGAAGGCCCGGGTTGGCTTCATTGGATTGAAGCGCGAGGAGACAACCCTGGCCGCGCAGTTTTATCACAAGAGCCTGCCCAAGGATTTACGCCAGCGTGAAGTGATCCTCATTGATCCCATGCTCGCCACCGGCGGCAGCACTGTGGCGGCGATGGCGCTGCTGGCCGAACTGGGTGCGCGTAACGTGCGCCTGGTAAATCTCGTCGCCGCGCCGGAAGGCATCCGTCATGTGCGCCAGCATTGTCCCACGCTGCGCATTTTCACGGCGGCGATTGATGCCAAACTGAACCGGCACGGGTTCATCCTTCCGGGCTTGGGTGATGCGGGCGACCGGTTGTTCGGCGTCTGAAAACGTATTCCCTGCAACTATGCCAGCTCACCTCCTCACCCCGACCCGCTCCCCCTCCGAGATCGGAGGGGGAAGAACAATGCCCGCGAGACGAACACCTCGAAGGCATCCGCTTTGCCGACCGACTCGTGCCGATTCTCGCTCGCCCTCTCGGAATGGGAGAGGGCCGGGTTGACGGGATATTCCGGCCAAGGTTCCAATCAGAAATCAACCCTCTTTCAACGAGAGCCTATGAAATCCTCCGAGAATCTTTTGATGGTCGCCGACAGCGAGCATGACGCAAACATGCTTTACGCCGTGGGCATGTTTGTGCCTGACCCGTTCATCTACCTGCGTCTGCGCGGACGTTCGAGCATCGTGTTGAGCGATTTGGAAATTGACCGCGCCCGGCGGGATGCCCCGCATTGCCGACCGCTCCCGTTGAGCAGGTGCCAGGATAGATTGCGTAAAGCCGGCGTGAAATCACCCGGCCATGCCCAGGTTATTGCCAGCCTGTTGCGCGAGCGGAGGATCCGGCGCGTGCTCGTGCCCCCCAATTTCCCGCTCGGTCTGGCTGACGAATTGAAACGGCTGCGCATTGCGGTACGCCCGACGCGCGGGAATTTCTTCCCGCAGCGCGAACAGAAGACGCCCGCGGAAGTTAAGAAGATCAGCGCCGCGCTCATGATGGCGGAAGTGGGCATGTCCGAGGCCATGCAGGTTTTACGGAGCGCGAAGATCGGACGCGACCGGCGCCTGCTGCACCACAATATTCCGCTGACCTCGGAGCGATTGCGCGCGGTGATTGACACGGCGATCCTGCAGGCGGGCGGCTTGGCGGCCAATACCATCGTCGCCGGCGGCAAGCAAGGCTGCGATCCCCACGAGCGCGGATTCGGGCCATTGCGGGCGCAGGAGCCCATCATAATTGATATTTTTCCACGCTCCCAAACCACCGGTTACTTTGGTGACATCACCCGCACGGTGGTGCGCGGGCGGGCGAGCGAGGCCGTGCGGCGATTGTACGACACGGTGCGGCGGGGGCAGAAGATCGGGTTTGACCGGGTTCGCGCAGGGGTGCCCACGGCGGATGTCCATCACGCCGTTTTGGATTACTTCGCCCAGGAAGGTTACAAAACCGGACGGCGGCTTGGCCGCATGGAAGGTTTTTTTCACGGCACGGGGCACGGAGTGGGTTTGGAAATCCACGAAGCACCCCGCTTGGGGCAACATTCGACCGGCAACCTCCTGGCCGGCCAGGTCGTGACCGTAGAGCCGGGACTTTACTACCCCGAATTGGGCGGGATCCGGCTCGAGGATGTGGCGCTCGTTACGCAAACCGGTGCCCGCAACCTCACGCAGTTCGAGAAGGCCTTGGAATTGTGAGGTGCTGACGGTTTACTTCGCCCCGGCGGCCGGAACTTGGGCGCGCGCGGCCGGCATCCATTCCTTGAGCTGCCGGATGCGGACCTCATCCAGCGGATGCGTGCGCAAGAACCATGGCGTTTCGCCACCCGATTGCTGGTTGAATGCCGCAAACCGCTCCCAGAATTTGACCGCCTGCTCCGGGTCGTAACCAGCCCGCGCCATATAAATCAGCCCGATGTGGTCCGCCTCGGATTCTTGAGCGCGGCTGTGCGGCAACTCCGCGCCCACTTTCGTGCCGACGCCATACGCCAGTTGGGCGGCCGCCTGCAAGCGCGGATCTGAATTCGCCAGGCCGATTCCCAATAAACTTCCGCCCGTCTGGACCACCATCGCCTCGCTCATCCGCTCGCCGCCGTGCCGCGCCACCGCGTGCGCGATCTCGTGACCCAGCACCGCCGCCAGCCCCGCTTCGTCCTTTGTGATTGGCAGGATGCCGGTATAGACACCCACTTTTCCACCGGGCAAACAAAACGCGTTGGCATCCTGGCTTTCAAAGACCACGAATTCCCACTGCGCATTCGGCATGTCGCCCGCCGCGACCGCGGCGATCCGTTGACCGACCTTCTGCACGAGGGCTTTCGCGGTGGCATCCTGACTGATCGGCAACTGCTGCTTGGTCGCTTCAAAACTGGTCAGGCCGAGCTGCATTTCCTGACCGGGTGACATCAAATTCAGCTGCGAGCGGCCCGTGACCGGAACGGTGGTGCAACCGCTGCCCAGTGTCGCACCAAGGGCTATTCCGAGGATCGCGAGCGAGTACCTTAAATTCCTAACGCCAACCACACGATTCTCATTCATGGCCACAGCCAACCAGACTTCCAGCGATTATCAATCTCGAAACCAACAAACCCGCCGGAGCGCATCCGGGCGCCGGTCGGAGCGACCTTTTCTGTGGGCTACGGCTGGAGCATTCTTCGGGTGCGTTGGAACTCCGGACATTCATTGGTGGTTAATTTGCTTGCCGCACAGCGGCTAGTCTTTAACGTCTTCCCTCGCTCATGTCGGCTAAAATCAAAAAACGCGCCGCCGCAACCACCTCGGGCCGGGGCCAACGTATATCTGCCCGGAAAGCCAAGGCTTCGCCGTCATCGCTCGACCACGGCGCGGAGGACGCCGCTTCGCAGAAGCCGGAGCTGGATTCGGACACTGTCTTCCTCAAGAAGGGAGACGCCGGTCTGGATACCAACTTCTTGCGGAAGCTGGCTGGCGCCTCGGACACGGAGATTTTGCGTCGGGGCAAGGCCGGCCCCGACACGGCGTTTCTAAAGAAAGGCAAGAGTGACCTGGATACCGCATTTTTTAAGAAGGCGGATGCCACCGGTACCGCAACTCCGCCCGAGCGCGAACGCGCCGGCTATGACGGGGACACGGCCATCAAACTCTACCTTCGCGAGATCGGCCAGGTGAAACTGCTGACGCCGCAGGAGGAAATTCAGCTCGCCGCCCGCATCAAGAAGGGTGACAAGCGCGCGCGCGAACACATGATCAAGGCCAACCTGCGCCTCGTCGTAAAGATCGCCCGCGATTACGAAGGCATTGGCCTGCCGTTGCTGGATTTGATCAGCGAGGGCAATATTGGTTTAATGAAGGCGGTGGAGCGGTTCGATCCGGCCAAGGGCGGCAAGCTTTCCACCTATGGCTCTTGGTGGATCAAACAAGCCATCAAGCGTGCGCTAGCCAACCAGTCCAAGACCATCCGCCTGCCCGTGCATCTGGTGGACAAAATTTCCAAAATGCGGCGCACGGGAATGCAGTTGCAGGAGGAGCTTGGCCGCGAACCGACGGATGACGAACTGGCCGAAGCCCTCCAGACCACAGCCTCCCGCATCGCCCAGATGCGCATGGCGTCCGTCCGCCCGACGTCGCTCGATGCCCCGATTGGCGACGACGACTCGAACAGTTACTCCGAGGTGGTTCAGGACGACAACGCCGAGACGCCCTACGAAATGCTCGAGGACAAAACCGTCACCGGAATGCTCGCGGAAATGGTGACGAAGCTCGACCCGCGGGAAGCCACGATCCTGCGTTTTCGGTTTGGGCTCGA
This sequence comes from Limisphaerales bacterium, assembly GCA_020848635.1. Classification (GTDB taxonomy): domain Bacteria; phylum Verrucomicrobiota; class Verrucomicrobiia; order Limisphaerales; family JADLHS01; genus JADLHS01. The sequence continues at coordinate 11,651 of JADLHS010000426.1, read as the reverse complement.
TGGCGGCACGGAGCGGACGCTTGAAGAGGTGGGCGAGAAGTTCAATGTCACCCGCGAGCGCGTCCGGCAGATCCAGAACATCGCCCTCCGCAAAATGCGGAAAATGATCGAAAAACTCGAAGCCACCCGGCGCTGACCCCTTCCCCGAAGTTGATGCCCATGAATTCATCCCGTCCCACCGTTGCCGAAATCGAACGGGCCATTCGTACTATCCCGGATTTTCCCCAGCCGGGCATCCAGTTCAAAGACATCACGCCGCTGCTGGCCGACGCACGGCTGTTTGCCGGGGCGATTGATCTACTCACCGAAAAATTCAAGCCGGGGAGCGTGGATGCCGGGGTGGGCATCGATGCCCGGGGCTTTATTTTTGCGGCGGCGGCCGCCGTCCGGCTGCAGGCAGGCTTCGTGCCCGTCCGGAAAAAAGGCAAGCTGCCCTACCAGACCCACGAACAGGAGTATGCGCTCGAATACGGCTACGCCACGGTGGCCATCCATGTGGACGCCCTCAAACCCGGCAGCCGGGTCCTGCTGATTGACGACCTGCTCGCCACGGGCGGCACGGCGGCGGCGGCAGCGGCGTTGGTAAAAAAGCTCGGGGCCCGCATTCTGGAAGCCGCCTTTCTCATTGAACTCAAATTTCTCAACGGGCGCGCGAAACTGGCGGGCGTTCCCATTCGTTCGCTGGTGGTTTATTGATCCGAATCGCGGTTTCACGGCGGGGTATGGATGTGGCGCGGCCCTTGCCAGCGCGGATCGAAGAATTTCCGTTGTAAAAATCTGCGGCCCTACTATTCTGACCGGGAACAAAGAAATTTTCTAATCTATGAGCCAACCTTGCTATCATCCCAGTGTCGAAGGCGCGCAACACGGCGCCAAGTCCCTCGCGCAATTTCTCGACTACGCCCGCAAGTCCGGCGCGGCCGGTGCGCAGCCGTCGAACTACATGTTGCAGACGGACAAAGGCTTTAAGACGGCGAAGGAAATCAAGGACGCTTTCGCCAAGGCCAAGCTCAACCTGGATGGCGTCTCTTCCCACACGGCGTTCTGGGTTCACACCACCGCATGGACGGGCAGTCCCACTGTTCGCCCGTTCATACCTGCCGACGTGGCCAAGAAATCGCCTGCTGACATCGAGCGCTGGGCGGAGGACTATTGTCTGCGTCTGATGGACCTGTGCGCCGAGCTGGGCGTGAAGATCATGCCCATGTTCTGGGGTGTGGCTTTTGGCTGGGAACTGGCCACCGGATATCCGTGGGGTTTCTGGAAAGGCGGAGATTTTGACCTGCTCAAGGAGGGACAGGAGCGATTTGTGAAAAAAACCGGCAAACTTCGTACCCACGCGCGCAAGTTAGGCCTCTACTTGGCGCACGAAATTCATCCCGGCACGGCGGCGATGTGCGCCGATGAATTCAACATGCTCGTGCAGATTTGCGGCGGTGACAAATGCCTGGCCGTGAATGCGGATCCGTCGCATTGCTGGGAAGGCGAAGACTGGGAAACGCGCTTTCGCAAGGTCGGCCCCCGCATTTACGCGTGCCATGTGAAGAATTATGTCATCCGCCCCGGCTTGCCGTTGCGGTTGATGGCTCCGAACTGGCCGGACCGCGCGATGCAATTCGTGGACATCCCGTCGGGCGATTTGAACATGACGCGCTACGTCGAACTGCTCATCAACGTGGGCTATCCACAGCGTTATTGCGAGGTGATGGGCACTAAGACTGCGCCGCTGATCGTCGAAGCAGAGAGCGCCTTCCGCGATCTCGATGCGACGAGCGCCAACGGTATCCAATATGTGCGCGACCATCTCTGCTTCCCGATCGCGGCTGGGTCCTTTGAGGACGGCATGGGGGCCTAAGCGGCCTCGAGGTCTCGCGAGCTTTTTCCCGTTATACCTCGTCGGGGAGGGCCTGCTGCTGCCGAGCTTTGGGCTGCCATTGCTATGGGTGGCTTGGACGGACGCATCCAACATCCAAACGTAGCGAACTTGGCTTCGCAGTGGTTCAATGAATTAGCCGGTAATACGTCCCGGCACCACTTACCACGTTCGTGTAGGGGCTGGTGGCATCCGTGATGGTCACGTAACTGCCGGCAATGTTCGTGGCCGATTGCAAGTGGAAAGTGGCGTTCGTCCACGTCAGCACCACTGACTGCCCAATTTGGTCAATGCTTAGCGGAATCGGTGAAACGGAGGCATTCGGCGTGGTCCGCTGGTAGGCGAAAAGCCCTCCGCTCCCGCCCCAGGATGTAAAGGTAATTCCCACGTAGATATCATCACTTTTCAAATGCAAGACGGCCTCCACGCCAACCGTGCCGGGCGGTCCCGGATTCACCTCTTTAGCCCAAGAGTTCCAATTCGTGTAAGCCAGCGCCGCGTAGTTGGCGAGATTGCCGTTGGCCCATTCGGTATCCGCTGGACTGAGGAAATGGGTGAAAAGCGATTCGGTCTTGGCATTGAAGATTCCCTGCGAACCGCCTCGCGTAATCCAAACACTCTCCGTTAACCGGTCTTGGTTTGCGGGTTGGGTCGGGTCAGTGGTCGTTTCGGAAAACGTCATGATGGGCCCCGTCCAGACCGTCGCGGAGTTTGCCTGAGATGCAATGGCGAGCCCCAATGCCGTCAGTCCCAGGGCCAGTTTCGCTAGGTGAATTGAGAAGTCGTGGTTGTTCATGATTTGGCCAAGCCAAGAGTGACTAGGTTGGTTAACTTGGCTAAAGACCACGGCCCATTGGTTGAGCCTACTCGTTGGCCCGCCGTTTCCGTGGTGTTGCCCGGCGAATCGGGGCATTTGTCATGGTAAGGCCAGCCGATAAAACACGCTGCCATTGGCCGGGTCAATTGGCACGACGACCCGATTGGTCGTCGCCGAACCCGGCACGGTGACCCAGTTTGTCCCAAGACTCGTACTCGGACTGTTGGTCTGTGTTTCCAGTCTGGCACCGGTGGCCGGCCAGGAAATGTCCAACACGTTGCCCGACGGTTGCAAAGCCAGGCCCACCGCAACGAACTTGTAAACGATTCCGCCGGTCCCGTTGGCCGATGTGTTGGTCACCAGCGCGTAGAGTTCGCCCTGCGCGTCTTCGCCAAAACCGTGCACGGTAAGGCCGTTCGGCAAAATGCCCGTTGTGAACTGGGGCAGGGGAATCGTCTTGATCAGCCCGGTCTGAAGGTCGGCGTAAAAGAGCCGGCCATCCACACGCGGAGGGGCGTTCCGAATCGCGAGATCGCCGAAAACGTACTTCCCATACAGCGCCGGGATCGCGGTTCCGCGATAGATGAATCCGCCGGTGATGGAGATGCCATCACCGTGATCGTACTCCAGGGTCCCGAAGCTGCCGACAATCGGATCGTTGAGCCCCGCCGGACTCCCTGGGCTGCGATTACCCGGAGGCGACCCAATGGTGCCGTTCATTCGATCGAAAAGAAACTCCCCTTCTTTAATTGCCCAACCGTAGTTGCCGCCTAGCACGATGCGATCAATCTCCTCGATGTTGTTCTGGCCAACGTCCGCCAGAATCAGGTCGCCACTGGCACGGTCAAACGAAAAGCGATAGGGGTTGCGCAATCCGTACGCGTAGATTTCCGGTACCTGGCCGGCCCCTTGGAACGGATTGCTTACCGGGATGCGATACTGGCCGTTGGCGCTCACCAGATCGGGGCTGGCAGCCGTGAGGGCTGGGTTCAGCGGGTCGAACCGCAACATTTTGCCAAGCGGAGTGCTCAGGTTCTGGGCGTTGCCGCCCGGCTCGATATGGCTCGCTCCGACATCATTGGCGTTGCCGCCGTCGCCCAAGCCAAGATACAAATAGCCGTCGGGTCCGAAAGTTATGGTGCCGCCATTATGATTGTTTGCATTCTTGCCGAACGAGATCACCTCCCGGCGGGAAACCGGATCGACAACATTGGCGTCCGTGGCGGAAATTTTCCATTCGTTGACGACGTTTTTGTAATTGTTCGGCGCCGCATTCGGCGCCGGGTAAGTGGGCGTCGTTCCAGCCGGGATCATCTCACTGTTATAGGTGTAGAGCGTACGAAAACCGGGGCTGGCCGGGGTGTTGAAGCCGGGATGGAAGGCCAGACCGAGGAAACCGCGTTCGTCATTGGCGTTGGCAGGGTTGAGTGGCGGTTGTACGCGGTTCTGCAGATCGAGCGCCGACCCGGGCAGCAATGTTCCGTTCTGGATGATGCGTAGCAACCCGTTCTGCTCCACTACGAAGAGGCGGTTGGGGTCGCCTGGTGGGCTGATGGCGTAATCGGGTGCGGCCAAACCGGTCGCAATGGGTTGCAGGAGGATGGCGATGTCGCCGTTCGTAATGGACGGCAGGTAGAGGCCCCCTTGGGCCACGCGGCAGGCAATTAGCATGAGCGAGACCGAGAGGGTGCCAAACGCGGAATTCATGATTCCACCTCCGGGTTTGTTCCAACCAATAGACAGTCGCCTTCGTTCAGTTCGCCGGCATTGCGTGATTAATCGCATGTGGGTAGGAGGAATAACCAACGGAAAGGTTCCCGTTTTTTCAAGCGCGCCGGGAAGTTCCTTTCAAGCGAAGCCTGAACGCGGTCGGGGATTATCGGGCTTGGACATTGAAAAGCGCGTTGCGGGCTTGACCGTTACTGTGGGCACGCAGATGCTGGCGGCCGTTTTGATTTTAGCTTTGAAGAAAATGATGAAGCCCACGAATTGGTTTATCCCTGGCCTGCTGGTGCTGCTCTTGGCGAACCAACCAACCGCTAACGTTGCCGCCGCGACCACCCCCAAACCCGCCGCCAAAGCCGCCGCCAAACCCGCCGCCACCGCGCCGCCGGCTAAGTCCGTGCGCCGCCAGCCCATTTCCCGTGATCCCTGGCTGGGGGCCATTGTTTTGGATGCCGCCACCGGCAAGGTCCTCTACGAAGATCAGGCGGACGCGAAGGGTTATCCGGCCAGTGTTTTGAAACTGATGGACCTGCTGATCATCCTTGAAAAGATTGAACAAAAGCAACTTTCCCTGGAAGACCAGGTGCCTGTGAGTGCCAAAGCCTCGCATACCGGTGGCTCGCGGGTGTGGCTGGCGGACAAGGAAAGTTTCACCGTCGATGAGATGTTGTACGCGTTGATGATCCAGTCGGCCAACGACGTGGCGGTGGCGCTGGCGGAAAAAGTTGCGGGCAGCACGGATGCCTTCGTCGAACTCATGAACCAACGGGCCAAGGAGCTGGGCATGAACAGCACCGTGTTCCACTCGGTTCATGGGTTACCGCCGGGCAAGGGACAGGAAAATGACGTCACCACGGCGCGCGACTTGGCGATCCTGTGCCACCAGTTGCTCAAGCACCCCGAAACCTTGCGGTACACCGCCACCCGCGAACGACCCTTTCGCCCGAATGTCGCCGGCAAGACGGTGATCATGCGCACCCACAACCATCTGCTCGGACACGTGGAGGGCTGCGATGGATTAAAGACCGGTTACATCATGGCCTCGGGGTTTTCCATTGCGGTCACTGCGGCGCGGCATGGCCAGCGCGTCATTGCGATTGTTTTCGACAGCGCCACTTTGAAGGTGCGCGACGCCAAAGCGGCCGAACTGCTGGCCAAGGGTTTTGCCGCATTGCCGGCCGCCGGGTCGGGAAACGCGGCGCTGGTTATCCAACCGCCCGCCGCGCCAGTCGCCGCCAAGAAGAAGTAGAGCCGACTGCCGAAGCCACTTTCTAGGGGCGCCGCCATTGGGGTATGCCGGGGAGGCCACCACAACAAGCTGCATTTGTTCGGGCCATTCGCACCGGGTGATTTGCCGGCCCGATTGGATGTCGCGTCCCCCCTCAAGGCTGCTCGACTTTTGGGGTACACGAAGAACTGCGTCTAGGCCGCAAAGCAGGAACACGCCACTGGGCGAGGGTTTGATCATTGACCCGCAGTGCCCGAATTTCGCAAGTTGTGGTTTTCGCCGCCGTGACGAATGCAAACCACACACCTTTGGGGACGCAGCATGAAATCCCTTTTTTGCTTTCTTCTATTCACAAGCCTGACCGTAACACGATCCGAGGCAGCCGATAACCTGAGCATCAGCCCATCCGTCCTGCAATCCAACTCGCCCGCGTTCATCAATGTGACGCAAGCGGACGGCGTGTACGTCCGCGAGCCCATCACTGCCACCGCGGCGGTTGAACCGGCCATCGCCCGGCGGAACAGCCTGCGCATGAAGGCCATCATGACGTCCACCAACACCGGACCGAAATGCCTGATCTACTTCCCGCCGGGCCAGTATTGTTTCGATGGGGCGGCGCCAGAGTGGCAGGCGTCCATTGAGACGACTCATTCCCATCAAACCATCGCCGGGGCCGACCTGAATGCCACGCGCATTTTGCAACTGAACCGTGAGGTGGCGAGCACCGTGCGTCTTCGGCACACCGGCAGTACCGTGCGCGACCTGTTCATCGGCGCGTCAGATTATGACACGACATTCCACCCGGAATGGGAGCAGCAGCCCTTGAAGACGGCGATCTTCCTGGATGCGGCTGCCAGCGAAGCCGGGCGCTGGTCGGCGGATCCTGTGGTTCGTAAAGTCAACATCAACAGCCCCGGCAACACAATCGAACGTAAGTCCTTTTATCGGCCTTTCCGCACCGGGCTAGAGGTGAAAGGCGCCTGGCTGAACGTTTACGCGCACACCCTGTGGATCACGGACACGTTCACCGCGATAGACATTGACCAGGGACCGGTGATGGCCGGGCCGGCAAAATTCATCGACATTAATCACTACTGCATCGAAGCCCGGGGCCAGTCCAAGGCCTGGACCACCTTCTTCCGCAGCACCGGCCATTTCATGGAGCAGGTCGAGTTGATTCATTGCACTTTCATTGGAGCACAATTCATCCGGATGGACGGCCGGCCCGCAACCAACTCCGCGGGCAACTCGCCGGCCTACGACATGATCATTGACCATAATTACATCAACGTTTACGACACCATGGAGGCGCCGGAAGCCCAATTGCCGGACAAGGTGTATTCCGGAATATATTTGAACCTGCCTCCGTTGGTTGCCAGTGGCCCCCGGAAAAATTACTCGCGCGATATCCGGTTCACGAACAATTCCTGCACGGGGCGGGCGCCCGGACGCGGGGCATTTTTTTATGCGGAAGGCAACTGCCGGGGCATCACTTTTTCGGAAAATGACATTTCCTGCGCCGGGGCCGACAAATGCATTTACATCCGGCCAGGAGAGCCGGTCGCGTCATCGGATCCGCTGGCTCAGAGTGATGTCGCGATCCGGGACGTGAAGATCACCAGAAACTATTTTCGCAACTGGCGCGCCCCCATCACGCTTGGCGGCGACAGGAATGATCCCGCCCGGTCTGAACTGGCGGAAAAGAATATCGCGCGCGGTTGCGATGACGACGCGGCCTTCATCCAGCGGGTGATCATCGCCGATAATCAGAGCATGCAGGAAGAATCTGTCACCCGCATCGGATTGACCCACGCGTATCTGAACCGCTGCCGTCAGGTCTCGATCAGCGGCAATACTTTCGACGAGACGGTTGGGTGGGGCCTCGCGGCCCAGGATTGCGAAGATGTCAGTATCACAGGCAACACGCTCCGCGGCCTGCAAAAGAACAACCGGACCGGTATCGTGCTGCAGGGAGTCAAAACCGGAACCGTGACCGGCAATATCGTGAACTGCTTCGCCAATGGAATCACCGTAACCCGCAGCGAGGGAATCGCGCTGAGCGCCAACTCCATATCGGGCGCCCGCTGCGCCATTGAGTGTCGCGACACGGGGGGCGTCAGTCTGACGGGCAACACGATCGCTGCGAGCCAGACGGGGCTTTCGTTTCGCGGAGCAACCTCCGCGACTCTTGCAGGTAATCTGGTGCAGGCGGAAACCAACCAAGTTCAGGAAGCGGATGTGCGGATCCTGAACAGGTAGCGCAACTCGCAAGACACGCCCGCCGCCCGCTCGCTGCTATTTGAGGATCGTGGCGCCCATGAGGCCGAAAATCACGTCGTTCGCGACCGCCTCCAGCACCAATTCCCGCAATGCCTTGCCCGGCTGCAAATCGAGCGCGACGAGATGTGCTTCGGTATCCACCGCGACGGGCTTGGTCAGGTCCGGAACCGCGGCAGAACCCGCTGGTCCGGATCGTCCGCCGATGTTTTCAAACCCGTTCGCCGCGGTGTCGTGATAGCGATATTGGTTCCAGCAGTCACCGATGCCAGTGGGATTGACGAGTTCGAGGGATTCAGATTTTCCATCCTCATACCGCAGCGTCACGCGCAGGTTGGGAACGTGGCTCTGCATCGCGAACGTCGTGCCGCTGATCATTAAGTACAAAGTCTTGCCGGATTGGCTTACGGGCACGGTCAGCGTTTGAGGGAAGACGGCCGCACGGGTGACGACGGCAATGTTCGGACCTTCCTTCGAGCTGAGGAACGGAATCCCGTCCGCAGTCCAAGCCATGCCGTCGGCCTCGACCTTTTTGCGCCACGCATCATCGGACGGTTTTGGACTGACAAACGGTGCGACCAGATGGTCCTTGTAATAGGCCGTGTTCACAGGACTAGCGGGTGCGGCTGGCGGCTTGACGGCCGCATGAACCCGCTGCATCACCTCCGGCACGGAGGCGTTGAACAGCGGGCGCAGGTCCAGCGCGGTCCAGTAGTTCAAATCGCGGGCGGGCACCTTCGGTGCGGACCACACTTTGGTCGGCGTCAGTCCGCTGGCTGAATCGGTCGGCGATACCGTCGTGAGTTGTGCCAGGGCGAGCGTGGCGGGTAGCGCATCCGAGCCTTGAGTTGAGGGTTTCCATTTGATCGCCAGCGAGCCTTTGCGCGTGGGTGGTGTTTGCAGCATCAACCAGTTCAAGCCGTTGCCGGTCTCGATGGCAAAATCAATTTTCCGGCCGTTCGCACGGACGCCCTCGACCTCACGGGAACGGAATGGCAAACGAAGTCGCACTTTCGTGGTCACCGGCGAAGTCCATTCGATTTCGGTTTCGCTTACCCCCCGCCGCCATTTGTAGGAGAATTGCGGTGTGCGAATGGCTGCTTCCGGCCAGTCTGCCGGAAACTGCGGTGACAAGGTGACGATCCCATCTGCGCGCTGCGGCACAATGCCGAACAAGCCCTCCGTGATCGTTCGCCCCCACATGCTGATGGCGTCGGCGAATTCGTCGTTCGCCCGCTGCCGGCCGTCGGTATAAGAGTGACAGGCCAGACCGCCGGGCGTCGGGCCGTTGAAAATCCCGCAGAGACAGGCCCGAATGATTGCGTAAGCATCATCGGATAGGCCGGCCAGATAATGCGTGAGCGCAAAGTTTAGCTCTTCGGCGTAGGCCATTTCATAGGTCGAGTGGGTGTAGGACCGCGCCATGTTGGGATACCAGTTCGAGCTGAAATAAAGTTTTCCACGATTGGGAGTCGAGACGCTGGGCAAGTGGTTGTGCGCCCATTGCAGCATTTGGAAGATCTGCGTGGGGCTGGCGGCCCCAAACTCGGCGGAATGGTAGATGGTCGGTAATTCCGGTTCGGAATGCAGCATGCGGTCTCCCAAGGTGTCGAGGTATTCGGCAAACACACCTTGCTGGGGCAGCCACAGCTTGCGCTGCATGGCGTCCCGGATCGCGGCGGCGCGTTCGCGGAACGGCGTTGGGTCTTTGCCCAGCCGGGTCGCCAGATCCGCCATGAACGTATTGGCGCCGAGCATGTAGGCGGAGGCTTGGGTGCATTGCGCGCGGGTGTACCAGTGCTGGTCGCTGATCCAGGTGTTGAGCGCGTTTTCGTAAAGCGGCTCCTCGCCTGGACGAAGCCGCCGATCCTCCCACTGCAGAATGCCTTCGCAAACGGGATACAACTCGCGCATGAGTTCCAGGTCGCCGGTGTAATCGAAATAGTGGCGAACCTGGTCCAGGAAGACTTCGTTCATGTTGTAGAAAACGCCGGGGTCGTATTCGAGCATGCTGCCGAGCGCGCTCTTGTCCGGACCTTTCGGCACCCGATTCAACCGGGCATGATTGCGCAGCGTTTTCTCAACGTTATTGGTCCAGCCGTAGCAAGTGGGGCCGTAGAGGCTGCGCCATCCGAGGTAAGCGAAACGCCACGACCAGCCACCGTGAACGTAAGCCTGATCTGCCCAGGTGCCCTCCGTGGCAAATGCCATCATCGGCATGGCGGCGTCCAGCAGCGCGTCCGGAGTTTTGGTTGCGATTCGCCCGGCGATCGAGCGGTTTCTCGCCAGCGCGGCCTTTTTGGCCGCCTGCGGATGGCGGATGGCTTCCTTGATATTGCCGCCCATTCCCACCACCACGAAACCGGTGGCCCGGCGCGCAGGCAATTCCGCTTGATACACCGCGACACAATTCGGTTGCTCGCCCGGTGGTTGCCAACGAGTCGCCCGGATCAAGTCCGCTGGTGAACGCAACACCGCCTGTGGGTCGCCGATGCCAGCCTTTCCTTTCCAGGAACATCCGCCCTGAATCAGCGCTTTCCATTCGGGCAGCCGCCGCGCCACCGCGAACACTTCGTTCATGACGATGTCGCTCTTGTCGAAGGCGCGGGTCAGGGTGAACGCGCCGTCTTCCCAACGAACCCAATCCTTCCCACATTGCGTTGGCGCAAACGCGAACTCCGGAGCATTCATGGCCCAGTTGGTGAAATACGCGGAAGCCCCACCATACATCCAGACCAGTGAGGTGCCTTTCGGCAATCCTTCAATCGCCAATTCGACCAGCAAGCCGGCCGAGCCGGACATCGCGATGGCCGAGAGCCGCACCCGCACGCCCGGAAATGACGGATCGCGCAATTCATATTCCATGCGTCCCTCCACGTACCGGAGGTCAATTTCAGACCACTGGTGAAACCACTTGCTGGTACCGTCTTTTGCCAGCAACCCCAGCATCAGGTGTCCGAGCAAGCCACCCGCAGCATGATAATCAAACAGGAACCGCGGCACGTTGTACGCGAGCACGAGCGGACGAAACGGCACCCGCTCGAGTCGCTTCAGTTCCGCGCTTGAAAAGAGCATGCCGCGGTCGCAGTCTGGAAACAGCGGGCGACGATGCTGACGTGGGTCACCGTTGTAGCCGCCGTTCGCCGAAACCACCCCGATGGTCTTGGTCGGGTCGCCGTGCAGGGCGTTCTTGTTTCCCGTCAGGTGGATTTCCCAGCCGCCCGGGATCGGGGTATAACAGTCATAAACCACCGCCGCGTTGGCCGCCGTTGCGAAAAGGCTGAGGATCAGAATCCGAATCGTGCGCATATCAAAAGTGTCTTGTACGGTCTTGAGCTTGTCATCGCCCGGAACGACAATGCCAAACCCAAGCAGCTTCTGCTTGCAGAAGAAAGCCAAAGTTTAGAATTGATGCGCGAGGCGGAAAACCGTCTCATTTCGCGCCGATCGTGAACGACCAAATGCCAACCGCCGCTTAACATGAAAAGCCACTTCCTCCTCCTTCCCTCAATTACCGCGACTGTTTGCCTCGCAGCGCTAACCCAGTCGGTTGTACGTGCCGATGACTTGGTCAAAGCCAAAGACGGCTCCGGCGTGATTGGCTATAAGGATACGCCCAAGCTGCCGTGGTGCGACTGGTTGGTGCATGATCCCGACCGGCCTGCGCCCAAGCGCATCAGCCCCGGCCCGGCCGGCCCGCCGGCACCCGCGCCTGCCGATGCCATCGTGCT
>JADLHS010000425.1 GCA_020848635.1 Limisphaerales bacterium | reverse complement strand
TCCGGCAGCGCACTACACTCCGCGCGCTCATGGTGGATTTGAACACCCTCAACCCCCAACAACGCCAGGCCGCTGAGACGATCAACGGCCCGGTGCTGATCCTTGCCGGCGCGGGCACAGGCAAGACCCGGGTGATCACCTTCCGGATCGCGCACATGATCGCGCGCGGCATCTCGCCCGACAACATTCTCGCTGTCACTTTTACCAACAAGGCCGCCCGCGAAATGCAGCAGCGGGCGGGCAAATTGATTCCGCGCGCCCGCCTGCCCGCGGACGAGAAGCCGCCCCGTCCCACCATCTGCACCTTCCACTCGCTCTGCGTTCGCATCCTCCGCCAACACATCGAGAAACTTGGCTACAAACGCAACTTCGTCATCTACGACGAATCCGAACAACTCGGAGCAATTAAGAAGATTCTCGCCCGAATTTCAGCGAAGGGCGAGAAGACCGACCCCGGGGCGATTCTCTCGCTCCTGAGTCGTTTTAAGAACGGCGGTGAGCGCGCGGCGGTGTTTGGCGATCCGAACGTGCGCGCGATGGCCGAACACGTGGCCAAGCGCTACGAATCCGCGCTCCATGCCTGCAACGCCGTGGACTTTGACGATTTGATTTTGCTCACGCTCCGGCTCTTCAACGAACATCCCGACGCCCTCGAAGCCTGCCGCGCGAAGTATCGTTATGTGATGGTGGACGAGTACCAGGACACGAACGCGGCGCAGTTTCAACTCGTAAATCTGCTCACCACCAAGCATCGCAACCTGTGCGTCGTGGGGGATGACGACCAGAGCATCTACGGCTGGCGCGGCGCTGAGATCGCCAATCTGCTCGATCTGGAAAAACATTTCCCCGAAGTGAAGATCGTGAAACTGGAGCAAAACTACCGCTCCACGAATACGATTCTCAACGCCGCCAACGCGCTCATCAAACACAACGTCCGTCGCCGCCCCAAGCAGCTCTGGTCGCAGAAGGGCCAGGGCACGAAGATTGCCCTGCGCGCCTACGAAACGGATGAGGACGAAGCGCGGGAGGTGGTGGCCGGCATCGAGTTCAAGCGCCTCGCCCACCGGGTTACCTGGGCGCAGAACGCGATTCTGTTTCGCACCAACCAGCAGGCCCGCGCCCTCGAAACTGGATTGCGCGCAGCCGGGGTTCGTTATCAGCTCATCGGCGGACAGAGTTATTTCGATCGCCGCGAAGTCCGCGACCTGCTGGCCTACCTCAAGACTTTCTTGAACCCGCACGACGACATCAGCCTGCTCCGTATCGCCAATACGCCCGCCCGCGGGTTGAGCGATGTGACAATGGAACGCTTGCTCGGCGCAAGCCACGAACGCAAGGGATCGGTTTTCGCCGCAATGAAGAATCCGGCGGTAACAATAACATTTCAAGCGCGCACGCGTGAGAGCATCGAAACGTTCGTGGAATTCATCGAGCGAACCCAGGCTGGGTTGCACGTTGGGGGTATGAGCACAACTGGAGGAAATCACTCTACCCTTCAGGCCTGGGCAGAGGACTTTTTGAACGAAGTCGGTTACCTCGCCGAACTCCGGCGGGCCGAGAAGGACGCGCAGGCCGGCGAGAATCGCGTCCGCAACCTGCGCGATCTGGTGGCCACCCTCGACCGAAGCGCCCTAGGCAGCACTTCATTGCATGAACGGTTGGAGAGTTTTCTCGAAGACGTCACGCTCGATTCCGATCGCGAGGATAAGGAGGAAGACAAAGGTGACGCCGTCACGCTCATTACCATGCACAGCTGCAAGGGCCTCGAATTTCCCCACGTTTATATCGTTGGACTCGAGGACGGTTTGCTGCCGCACTCGCGCTCAAAAGTCGAAGGCACGATGGACGAGGAACGGCGATTGTTCTATGTGGCCGTCACGCGCGCGATGCTGACCCTGACGATCAGCCATTGCGGGGGGCGCAAGAAATACGGCCAAGTCATGCCGTGTCAGCCGTCACCGTTTCTCAAGGAGTTGCCCGCCGAACTCGTCGAAACCGAAGCCGAAATGTCCAAGAAACCCGTCGAAGCCAGTACCGGCACGAACCTCTTCGCCGCCATGCGCGCGGCCGCCGACTAGAGCCTGTCCTGCACTTTTGGCGAAGAAGTTTTTGAGCATGAGCAGCACAAACGCCAGCCAGTGATTACCGGCCAGTGTGCTGGCCAAGCGCTCGTAGTCCCGGGCCAGCCTGCGGAAGCGGGCCACCCAGCCAAACGACCGTGCCACCACCCAGCGCTTGGGCAGCAGCACGAAGCCTTTCTTCGCTTCCTTTAACTTCACCACCTCCAGATTGATCCCGTGTTCTTTGGCGGCCTCAGCGGCGCGCTCGCCCGTATAGCCTGCGTCCCCATACGCCAGTTCCACCTGTTGGCCGGCGACCTGTTGCACCGCTTGCGCCAGTTCCCCAACCTGATCGCGGTCTTGTTCATTGACCGCGGTGACGCGCAACGCCAGCAGGTGTCCCAGCGTATCCACCGCTGCATGGACCTTGCTGCCTTTGCGTTTCTTGGCCCCGTCGTAGCCGCTGCGGTCGCCGCTCTCCGGCGTGGATTGCTGCGTCCGGCTGTCCACGATCACCGCGCTGGGCGTGGCGTTCCGGCCGGCCAGCACGCGCAGCAACGTGCGCAAATCCTCCGCCATCGCTTCAAAACATCCGGCCTTGAGCCAGCGCCACGTCTGTTGATAGACCGCGGGCCAGGGCGGCAAATCGTGCGGCAGCATCCGCCATTCACTCCCGGTGCGCGCCAGCCAGCGCAGGCCGTTGAAGAGTTCGCGCAGGGAGTGTTGGCGTTGCGGCGCGTCTGCTTGCATCAACGTCAGGTACGGCACGCAGAAGTGCCATTCCTCATCGGTCACATCGCTCAGATAGGGCTTTCGTTCATCGCTCATCCCCAGCGTAATGCGCAATTGGATTTACAAAGTACAGACATTTCTTCGCAAAAGTTAAGTACAGGCTCTAAGCCGGGACCATGCAGTAGAAGTTGATTTTTCATGTTGTTTAGCTGGTGAACGCAGGGCGATTTTCTACTGCATTGCCGTTGGGTAATGGACTCGAAATCTTCTCCCAGAGTCGGCACCACCAGGCG
>JADLHS010000424.1 GCA_020848635.1 Limisphaerales bacterium | reverse complement strand
ATCCCGGCACGGGTTCCCAGACCCCTCCGGACGCCAACGTGGCGGTACTTTCCAAGCGGTAATGTCGGGCGGCATTTTGATAGCCCGGCGCATCCACGGCTCGCGCGGGAAACGAAACCTCCACCTGACCGCCGTTCCACCGAACCTCCAGCGAAAGACCAGGCGTGGACTGGGTTGGATTCATTCCTGCAATGTACTCCGAGCGGTCGTTAAGACCGTCAGCATCGGCGTCCGTTGCCAAACCCGCCGTCGTCAAATTTTCAAACCACCGCTGTTCCCAGCTATCTGGCAGCAGATCGTTGTCCGTGTCCGGCTCGTCCGGGGCGGTGGCCCCCGCGCCAATCGCGGGCAGCAGATTGGTTGCGCTCGCCGGACTTAACTCAAACACGATGAACCCATGCGTGTTCAAGTTGCGAGCGGCTTGGATCTGGGTCAGCGTTGCGTCAGTTTCCAATACAAACGCGCCGATGCCGGGATAAATGGGAACCTGACCGCCCGCGTAAGCGAGCTGTTGCGCCACCAGGTTGGTGAACCCATGCACGTCGGTGGTGTAATCCATGGGGCAGAGGAAATCCACAATCCCATTGGTGATCCAGAGCCGCCAATCCTGCCCCTCGCCATCGAAAGCGGTCAATGCATTTGGGAAAACCGCGGCCGAGACCCGCACGGCGGGCTTGAGGGCTTTGGTTCCCGCATAAACTGCCGCCACCAGACGCGTGATCTGGGCCCGACGCCAATCCAGGAACGCGTTGCGCAACGTTCCCGCCGCCAGGACATCCGCAGGCCAGTTTGCAACCGTGTGTCCGGTCTGGCTTTGAAACCGCGCGCGACACCCGGTGCAATAACAGTAATCGCTGCTCGGATACCGGATATAATCGAAATGGATGCCATCCACATCGTAGTTGCGCACCACCTCCAGCATCGCGTTGGTTTCGAGGGCGAAATTATCCGGATGCGAAGGGCAGAGCCAATCAATCGTGGCTCCGGTCCGGGAAACTTGGGTGCGGTTGGCGGCGCGCAAATCGTTGATGAAGGATTGGGGCGCGCCTTCCAGGTTCCAATTCACCTTCCACACATGCACCTGCAATCCACGCGCGTGGGCGGCGTTCACACAGGCGGTAATCTGGTCGCCGTATTGATTGAACTCCGCTGAATGCGGCAGGTAGGCGCTGTTGTAGTGCGCCAGTCCGCCCCAGAGCATGTTGGGGAAAACCGCGTTGAACTGGTTGGTCGCCAGCGCCGCGGCGCTCGCCGCCCAGTTTCCCGGATACGGCCCCGTGGCGTGATGTTCCCAGAACGCGCGGAACTCGGGCGCCACCGGCTTCAGGCTCAGGAGGAAAGCCTGTCGCAAATGCGCGCGAGCCGATTGCGCGGAGAAGATGGCCTGCGAATCGTTGGTGACCACTTGAGCCGCCAACGCGCTGATTCGATTCGTCTCCGCCGCCGTCAATTCACTTTCCACCAAGGGCGACCGCAACGTGGGACTCCCCTGCTGACGAATGGCCGCCACCGCTTCATTGTAAGTGAGGTACGGTCCGACCCGACCGATTTGGTCAATGGCACCGGCGGCCGCCGCGGGCCACACTTCCGGGACAATTGACCCGATCAAACACAACAACGCATACGATTTCTGATCCGCATCATCCCCGAGCAGCACATGCGACATGAAGAAGCCGTGGTCGCTCGCCAGCCAGGCGGCTTTGCCGGTGTCCTGGCCCAGGCTGTTTTCCCATTTGGCCGTGACCCTTGAATTGAGCAATCCGTTTGTCACCGCAGTGGTGATGTTCCACGAACTCTGGAACACGCGGGTGGGCAGGTTGGGAATGGTGGGGTCCGAAAACTTCCAGGCGGCAAAATCCCCCGCCGTCCAGCCCGTTGGCGTCACCCCGAGCAACGCGGGCAGCCGTAAGGGCAACAGATAATACACCATCACCTTTCCGCCCGCCGCCACGAAACTCTCCAAGCGCGTCATCTCGGTTTCGGAAACCGCTTCGTTATAGGGCAGAATCGCCAATTTGCTCCCCAGCAGCAGACCAGCCTCGACGTTGGTCCGGGTGATCACGCCACAACTGATGTTGTAGCCGCCCAACCAGGCCAGGTGACGGTCAATGGTTTGCTGCACTATATCCGGATTACTGCTCTGCGGATCCCGCACCAGCAAAACCGTGGGAGTGAATGCGCGCAACTGCCGCACGGCCAGATAAGTGTTCTGCGCCGCCCCTTTCCACGGAGATAACCGAATGCCAGTAATCTGACTCCAACCGGCCGGAGTGCCTTCGGGGATAAAATCGCTCACCGCGAAGCGCAGGGTTTGCCACCCGGCTTGACTGAGCGTCGCCGAGGCTCCGTACCAGCCCGCGCCCGACTTAAAGTACAGCGTGAACGAGGAAATCGCGCCGGGATTGGGCGCAAATATCTCCAGCGCGAACTCGGCGTATGATGCGAGGTTCAAATTCACCGCGCGATCCCAGGTGCAGCGGGTGCTGCGCGTCGCAAAGTCGCACGGGAGCAACACCACCTGGTCGGGACCCCATTCCCCTCCCGTCGCCATCGCCACCGCCGGTGCGCCGCTGGCGGTCCAGGCGGCCCGCGCGGCGTTCGTGGTGGCATAGGCAAAATCGTCAAGGATCAGCGTACCCGCCAAACTTCGCGCCGGCGCCAGAAACAAACTCGCCACCAGCAGCAAACCCAGATGCACAACCCGGCGCCAGCCAAATCCCGCTGAAACAAGTTGATCGGTTTCACCCGCAAGCCGTCGGCCGGCTTCGCCAAGGCCACTACCAAGTGTCTGATGATTTCCGCGGGGAGTTCGTTGATCCATCATAACTATCACTTTGCCGGAACAGGTTGAAACCTTAGGGTTGAGATTGAACCATGGCATGGTCGCCGACGGACGTGCCACCAAATTGCAATGCCTCGCTGGAGTGTGAATTCTGAGCACAAGCGAACCAATCCCTACCCCTCATCCATTTGGATAGCAAGCTGCAATCCGCACAAGTAAATCGAAAGCTGGACAAGAATACCCACTCGCTGTTACATGTCCTGCCAATATGAACTCCACGCTCTCTCGTCGCAATTTCCTCAAAACCTCCATCGTCGCCGCCACGGCGTTCGGGCTGAAACCTTCGTTGTGGGCGGTCGGCACGGCCAACCCGCGAATTTCGGTCCAGCTCTACTCGGTGCGGGACGATTGCGCCAAGGACTTCGATGCCGCCCTGGCCCAGGTGGCCAAAATGGGATTCGCCGGCGTGGAATTCGCCGGTTACCACAAATACAGCGGCAAGGGCAAGGAGCTGCGCCAGAAACTGGACGAGTTGAATCTGGCGGCGGCGGGCACGCATATTGGGACCGGCAGTTTTCGCGGCGACGAATTGAAGCGGACCATCGAGTTCCATCAGTTGCTTGGCTGCAAATTCCTGATGGTGCCCGGCGACAAGGATTTTTCGGATCCGGAGAAAAGCAAGGCGCTGGCCGAGACGTTCAACCAGGCGGCGGCCGCGCTCAAGCCGTTCGGAATGTTCTGTGGCTATCACAATCACAAGAACGAATTCAAACTGGACGGCGGTAAAACCTATTGGGACCTGTTCGCCGAACGCACCAGCCCGGAAGTCGTCCTGCAACAGGACTGCGGCTGGACCGCCGCGGCGGGCCTCGACCCGGCGGCGCTGATCCGGCGTTATCCCGGCCGGACGAAGATCACCCACTTCAAACCCACGGTCGTCAATAATGAGCCGGGCAAGAAACCGATCCTCGGCCAGGATTCAGTGAACTGGGTCGCGGTACTGGCCGCCTGCCGTGAGGCGGGCGGTACCGAATGGGTGACCATCGAGCAGGAGATCTACCCGGACGGAAAGTCGCCGATGGACTGCACGGAACTCTCGCTGGCGGGTCTGAAAAAGATCTGGTAACCAGCCGTTTCCGCATCCGCCATTTCACCTGCCGACCTAGTCCGCAGCTCCCCGGGTTTTCCAACCGTACCAAGGCCGGTGGTGCGTGGTTTGCCCCAGTGACAGTTTGGGCGGCAATTGCCAAGTGGGGTCGGCACAAGCATCGCAAATTGCTGTGCTGCCTCGTGGTTCTGAATGCCCATTCTCATGAGCGCTGTTTTCAAGCCCGCTAAATCGTTCCGATTATGAATCAGGCAAATCTTCGGCAACGGGGCTGTTGCCGGCTACCAAGCCACTTTCGGATGCTCCTCGTTCTGATCGTCCTCGCCGGGTTCGCCCGGAATGCCGCCGCGGGCGATACCGCCCCAGAGATCGCCTTCAACCAGCAATGGGCGGAGAGCGCTTTCGCCGAGTCTGCGCCGACGCCGGGCCGCAGTCTGCGGATTGTCCGGGAGGACGGCAAGGGTGACACCAAGGTGGGCCATTGCGCCGCAGGTGGCCCGATCCGCCTGGGCAGCAAGACGTATTCGCGGGGCATCGGCGTCAACTCTTACAGCCTACTACATGTGTCGCTCAGCCAACCCGCAGCCCGGTTGGAAGCGGTGATCGGGCTCGATCGCAATGTGGACAACAGCCCCGCCTCGGTTTCCTTTCATGTCGCGGTTGGTGGCAAGGACGTGTTCGCGACCGGTGTGATGCGCGCTTCAAACGAAGTGCAAACGATCAACGTGCCGCTGGCAGGGGCGCATGAATTCGATCTGATCGTGGACGAGGGTGGCGACGGGCGCAGCTTTGACCAGGCGGATTGGGCTGACGCGCGGGTGGTGCTTCAAGACGGCTCGGAACTTTGGCTGGATGATCTCGCGCAACATCCGCGCCTGGGTGGCGAAATCCCCTTCTCCTTCGTTTATGGCGGCCGGCCCTCCGCCGAGTTCTTGGGCAAGTGGCAGCGGAACGTTCAGGATCTGCCGGTTGATTCTGTGTCACATCAACGGCAGCGGATTCTCACGCTGACCGATCCGGAGACAGGTCTGGAAATCCGGGCCGTGGCTACCCTTTACACCGACACGCCGGGCGTGGATTGGCTGCTGCATTTCACCAACCGGGGAAGCAATGACACGCCGCTCTTGGAGCAGGTCAAGGTCGTTGATGTGACGGTTCTTCCCGGTGTTTCCGACCAACCGCCGGTCCTTCATCGCTTGCGCCCCGATTCGGAGAATTGGCTGCCGATGGACCAGCCGTTGCCAAGCGGACAGCGCATCGAGTTTGCGCCCGCAGCCGGAAGGTCGTCGCTCGGTGCCTGCCCGTTTTTCAATCTGGCCTGGAAGGGCGGCGGCGTGATCACCGCGATTGGTTGGACCGGCCAATGGGTGGCTTCGGTTGAACACGACACCAGTGGCCTGCGCGTTATGGCTGGCATGCAAAACCTGCGCCTCAAGCTTCACCCCGGCGAGACGATCCGCAGCCCGCGGATCCTGCAACTCTACTGGTCGGGCAATGATTCGTTTCGTCCCTACAACCTTTTTCGTCAGACGATGCTGAAGCATATCGTGCCCAAGGTTGACGGGCAGCCGGTCCCTCCGCCGATTGCTCATCTCAGCACGGCGTTTTATGAAATGGACAAGGGAACCGAAGCCGATGTGCTTTCGCATCTGAAATCCATCGAAGGTCTGGGGTTCGAGTATTTCTGGCTGGACGCCTATTACGGCAGGGACGACTTTCCCACCGTTGGCAACTACGTGCTTCCGTTGCTGCGCGGATTCAATCTGAAGCGATTCCCTGGCGGCATCAAACCAGTCGGGGAGGCAGTGCGCCGCGCGGGGCTGAAGTTTCTCCTGTGGTTTGAACCCGAGCGAATCTGTCCCGGGAGCTTGATGGCCAAGGAACACCCGGAGTGGGTCGTGCTGCCGCCGGACGGCGGTTGGGGAATGTTCAATCTCGCCGTGCCCGAAGCGCGCCAATACCTCACCGATTACCTCAACACTTCCGTCAAGGAATACGGGATCAGTTGTGTCCGCATTGACAATGCGGTTTCCTACAACGGGCTTTGGGAGGCTGTGGATCGGGCGAATCCGGATCGGCGCGGCTTGGCGGAAATCCGCTACGTCGAGGGGTTGTACCGCATGTGGGACGATCTGCTGGCCGCCAACCCCGGACTGTTCATTGACAACTGCGCTTCCGGCGGGGGCCGCATTGACTTGGAGACTTGTGCGCGCTCCATTCCCCTCTGGCGGACGGACGGGACCATCAACCCGCTGCTGACCGGAGATTTCGCGCAAGCTGCCGTGCAGAATCAGGCCATGACCGCAGGACTTAGCCGCTATGTGCCCTTTTCCGTGAGCGGGCAGATGGGAGCGACTCCCTATCTGTTCCGAAGCGGGGTCAACGGCGGCGGCATTTCCTTCGCCGAAGATGTGCGTCCGGCCAACTATCCCCGCGAGTTGCTCAAGCAGGCAATTGCCGAGCCGAAACGGCTGCGCAAATACTACTTGGGCGACTACTACCCGCTGACCGACGTGACCACCGATGCGCGCGATTGGTGCGTCGTCCAGTATCATCGCCCAACCGAACAGGATGGAATGTTCGTGCTATTTCGCCGCCCCAAGTCCTGCTTCGCCAGCTACGTGTTGAGCGGGGCCCGGGCGATTGAGCCGGAGGCAAATTACGCGGTCACATTGTCCCGTGGCTATGAGCCGTCAAAACCCAGTCAGATGAAGGGCGACGCCTTGTTGCGGCTGAAAGTTGACCTCGATGAAGCCCCCAGTTCGGTCGTGGTCGAGTACCGAAAAGTTGTTCCGTGACTTACCAGTGGGCCGAACAAACCGTTTGTATTGCCCTTGGCGACGCGCTGGAAATAGCCGCGGAACTTTTCGTGCATCGCCGTAATATTCTCGGAGCGGGCGACTACGTCCTCGGCCACCTGTGGACCGATCTGGAAACTTTCCGCCACCACTGGCCGAGATTGACAAACTGACACTTGCCCTGACGGTAGAGTGAACTGGGAAAATCTTCGCGCGTCTTGATTTCTCGGACTTCACAACTGTTGAACGAGGAACGAGCCCCCTGGCAATCGACTGATCGACCTTACAAAGCACCGTCACCAGCGGCGCACTCGATAAAAGCGCTGCGTGCCGGTGGCAGCAGAATCGGTCAACGTGAGCGTCCCACCAGTGCCCGCCACCAACGGCAACGCAATCCAACTGTTGTCCGAAAAGCTGTCCTTGTATTCCAACCGGTAAACTCTCCCACTCCGTGTCGGCACCGTAATGTTGACGCTGTTGTTGCTCCATGTCGGATTTGCCGCCAACACTGGAGCGCTAAATGGCGTGCCGCCGATCAAAGCCAAGTTATGGTCCGAGCCGGCAGCGATGGTTGTCACATGTTGGAGACCGCTTGGAATAGTCGTCCGGCCGTCATAAGGGTAGCCCCACGCGACCAGCATCCCATCGTCCCTGAGGACCAGGCAATGACCATAACCCGCCCCCACCGCCACGATATTGGTCGCCTCGGCCGGAATGTTCCCTAAGCCGTAGCTGGTGGTGGAACCCCACACAGCGAGGGTGCCGTCCGACTTGAGCGCAACGCAATGAACCGTCCCAGCCACCACCGCAACAACGTTTGAGAGGTCAGAGGGTACGTTCGTTTGACCGGTGCCATTGTATCCCCAGGCGATCACCCGGCCATTGGCCGTTACGGCCAGACTGATTTCATCGTGGGCATTGACCGCAACCACGTTTGTCAAACCCACCGGCACATTCGTCTGGCCCGAATTGTTTTGCCCCCAAGCGACAACGGTTCCATTGGCTTTGAGGGCAAGGTTGTGATAGCCACCCGCGGCAACAGCGATGACGTTGGTCAGTTCCGGCGGTATGTTCGTTTGGCCCCTATTGTTGTATCCCCACGCGGCAATCGTCCCATCCGCCCTGAGCGCCAGGCTACCCGAGTCTCCGGCACTGATCGCCACGCCGTTGGTCAAATCCAAAGGCACGTTGGTTCGGATACTATCGTAGCGCCACGCAACCACTGTTCCATCGTTCTTGAGCGCCAGACTATGAATTTGACCCGCGGCAATGGCGATCACATTGGTCAAGTCTGGCGGAATATTGGTTTTCCCATAACTCCCGGAACCCCACGCCGCGACCGGCACGACGGACAGCGTGGCCACATTGGTCACAACCGCGTTGGCGGTGCTCGCGATGACGGAGTAAACGCCGGCCTGTTCATAGAGAATGTTGGTTAAGGCCAACGTGCTGGTGGTGGGCTCCAGCAAGATCGCGCCGTTGAATTGCCATTGATAACTCAACGGCGAGCCGGCTTGCGCCGCAATGTTGAAAGTAGTCGTCGCGCCCCGAAAACTGACCTGATCTTGCGGCGAGCGTGTGAACAGAATTGGCCACACCGCCACGCTGGCGTTGGAGCTGGCGATGCCGCCAAACTCATTGCTCACGCTCACGGAATACGGTCCCGCGTCGGTCAGTTGAATGTTCGTCAGCGTCATGGAACTGTTCGTAGCCCACGCGATGTGCGTTCCATTGCATGACCATTGGTAGCTCGGCGACTGGCCAAAAACACTGACATTCAATGTCGGGTTCGCACCCACATAAACCGCATGGTTGGTCGGCTGCGTGGCTATGATGAAAGGCATTACCACTAACTCCATGTCAGAATTTGTGATTACTCCCAACGCATTGCTGGCCACCACCGAATAAAGGCCGGCGGAAGACGGCAAGGCATTTGTCACGACTAGCACTTCCTTGTTCGCTCCGGGCAAGTTTGTTCCGTAAAATTGCCACTGATGGGTCAGCGGCAAGGCCCCCACCGCGCGCAACCGCAGGTAGGCCGTTTGACCGGAAGCAACCGTGCGCCGGATGGCAGGGAATGGGAAGATTGGTGGGCCAGCAGCCTTGACCGCAAGCGCGCCATAACTATCTGCCCCGATTACCATGATGTTCGTGGCACTGATGGTTTTGGGGGCACCCCAGCCTACGACCGTTCCGTCTCCCCGGAGCGCAAGAGCTTCGCCCGACTTGCAGCAGCCTACTTCGGCGATATTCGTGGCCGAGGCAGGCGGCGTCGCGATGCTTCCCCAACGCAGCAGGGTTCCATCGGCCCGCACCGCCAGGCTGTTCTGTTCGCCCGCAGCCACAGCCACGATGTTGGTCGCACTGGCGGGGACGGTTGTCTGGCCGGAAGTGTTGTCACCCCAGGCGATCACTCGTCCGTCGGCGCGCACAGCAAGACTATGAAATGAGCCAGCCGCGACGCTGACGATGTTGAACGCCGACGCAGGAATGTTGGTTGTCGGGTTATAGCCCCAGTCAACCACAGTGCCGTCGGCTCGCAGGGCGAGCGCGTGCAAAGCTCCGCGCCCGACGCCCAAGGCAACCACATTGGTGGCGGCGACGGGCACATAGGGTGCGCCAAAGTTCCCCATCCGACCCCACATCCGAACAGTACCATCGGCCTGTGCGGCCAGGCTGTTGTAGTTGCCCGCCGCAATCGTCATGACGTTTGTGACGTCTAGCGGCACGTTGGTTTGTCCGGAGCCGGAGTAGTTTTGACCCCAAGCCCGCACCGTACGATCCGCCAGCAGGGCGACGCAATGAATGTCGCTCCCAGCCAGTGCAATTACGTTGGTGCCCATGGACGGCACATTGGTTTCCAGCGCAGCAGCGCTCGACCAGCCCCAGCCAATCATGTTCGTGTCGGCCGCCGTTGTGCTGAAAGAGTCGAGACAAAGAGCCAAGCCAACCGCGGCGAGGCGACCGATTGGAAGAGATGCCTTCATGAATTGCCCAGTTGATTGCGACCGCCGCAGCCTACGTCAGGCAGGCAAACGCGTCAACCACATTTCCCATATGTGGGAAAGCTATCGCCGCACACTCCGGCCATGGCAGTGTCCCTGCAAAAGCGGCTTGGCCGATTCCTGCGCCAGCGGCGCGGAGATCTGACCCTGCCCGCGTACGCTCGCAAACTCGGCATTTCGTCGTCATCGCTCCATCGGATGGAAATGGGCGAGCAAAACGTCACCCTCAAGACTTTGGAGCAACTTCTCAAACGCCTAAACTGTCGGATCGTGGATGTGTTTGACGATCTGGAAATGCGATCGAAAGCTGATTGAGGCGCACGGATTCCAAATCTTACGAGTTGATTTGCTAACCCCTCCGATCCTTGACGCTGGCGCGTTTGCGCGTCAGCCACTGACCCTCGCGAAGCGTGGGTTTAGGTGAGTGGTGTGAACGTGACGTCGTGCAAAGTCTTGCCTTCAAGGTTTCTCACCTTTAGCCGGAACTGCCTGGCATCGGCGACGCCTTCCGTCCACGTCGCATGCGGCAACTGCGGCCCCCCACCGATGAGTTGGCCGTAGGGAAACTCATCCGTGGGGGGCAGCCACGTGGGCTGGTGGGTGTGACCGGAGAGAATCACTTGCGTATTCCACTCGACGAGCAAACTGTGCCACGCCGCCCGGCTGCGACCACTGTGCCGGTCAAAACCCTGGTTGGAGTAGTCCTGCGCACGCTCGTCTTTCCAGCGGAGCGGAATGTGACAGGCAACCACGCGATACGGCGCGCTCCGCAACTCCGGGCGGCGGATGGTTTCCGCGAGCCAGCGCGTCTGTTCCGCGCGGAGCGCGTCGAACGCGACCCGGCCTTGAAATGTGGGATGATCGTCCGGTTTATCCTCGCCGGTGTGGAGGCAAATGACCGCCACCGGCCCGGAGCGGAACGCATAAAACGGTCGCCCATCCGGCGTGGCGACCAGGCCCGGCATCTTGAACGCGTGCGCCCCGCGGACATCGTGATTGCCCCAGGTGATGAACAGCGGTCGCTGCTCCGTGATGTCGCATTGGCCGGGATGCAACAGCGTGGGCACCAGCAGCTCGTCCTGGGTCCAATCATTGCAGGTGTCGCCGTTCCAGAGCAGGAAATCCGCAGTTGGCGTCACCTCGTGCAACGCGCGGATGCTCGCATCGTGGATATGTGTGTCGTTCCACATGACGAAGCGCGTTTCCACCGCGCCGGGATTGAGCGGACGAAAGGTTTTCCACGCGCTGACCACCGTCTCCTTATCGTCCGCCGCGATGGTGTGAGCGCGAACCCGGCAGGCAGTCCCGGGTTTCAGCCCGGACAATCGCACGCGCAGAATCCGGTCGCCTTGCGGTACAAAGCCAAATGCATCCGCACCCACCAGGCCTTTTGCCCCATCCTCCGCCTCCCATTCAACAAGACCGCGACTCAGCCGGCTCACCGCCCACACCGCCTCGATGCCATCCATCCGCGGCGCCATCAGCACCATCGGCGTACTGACGAGTAGCGGCTTTTCCGTCGAAGCACGCTCCTGCGCCAGCACGGTGACCAGCCCGCCGGTGCCGGCGGCGAGGGTACCGATAAACTGTCTGCGTTTCATGGTCATGATGGGAGGAGGATGCGTTGTCCCTCGGCGGAGAAACAAGCCGATATTATCATCGCACGTTGGTGCGGCGCCCATCTTGACACCGTTCTTCTATTGGCGGGGTAACGGTTCCTCGACCGGCAGAAAATCAACCAATGGAAGGCAGGTGTTTTTTTCAACGGCTCGCCGGTTTTGGCCCCGGATCGGGAGCGGCGGCGGCGTAGTTGAAGTAACCAATGAACATCTCGTCGGCAGTTTGTTCGCCAAAGCGGACGGTGGCCTTGGGATCAGGATTGGCGGGATTGCTGGCCGAGTTGTCGAAGGTTCCGGTGCAGATCAACCGGGTGCCGGCGGGCATCCGCTGGGGAGTCTTCAGCCGGTAAAGCGTCTGCCAGTTGAAATCGTAGTTCGGCACGTTCAGCAGGACTTCGCTGCGCCCGTCGGAATAATTCGCGGTGTAAGTAAAACTCGCTCCGCGCAGGTGCATGTGCGGACTGAACTCGTAAAGCCACGCGTCGCGCTCGAACTGAAACTCCGCCCGAACCGGCTGGGCGCGGACGCCGGGCGGGATTTCAAACTCCTGCGTGGTCGCCGCGCCGGTAATCAATTCCGCGGCCGGTTTCCCCGGGGCCAGATACAAGCCCATCTCCGTGCGATCGCTTTCTTCCTTACCCGTGGTGGTGTAGTGCATCTGGAAAATGAACTCGGCGCCTTTGGGCAGGAACTTGGCCGTGCCCGGCGGGAAGAACACCGGCTCCGTGCCCGGAACAAAACCAGCAAAAAAGCCGGCGGTCCCCTGCTCCTGCTTGGGTTCCAGGTGTTTCAACGTCTCCGGGTAATTGATGAAGACCAGGCAATGGTGGACGACCTTGGCGTTGCCGGCGCGGATGACGGCACCCCGCACCCAGGCAGCTTCCGGAAGCGAGGATTTCACGGTGTAAACCTGATACGGCACCAATCCGGTCGCGGGAATCTGCGCCGCTTCCGGCATGGACACAATGGCATCCGGCGGGCCCAGCGGCCAGGCGGGGGCCGCGGCGGGCTGAGCGGCAGGCAACGGATCAACGCCTTCGCCGCGCGATGCGCCTTGTTCAATCCAAGCCAGCAGCATCCGCTTCTGTTCGGGCGTCAACGAGCGATCATTGCTGAAGGCGGAGTGAAGCGGGTCCGCATGCCAGGGCGGCATGCGATCTTCGAGCAGGACTTCCCGGATCGTCGCCGAGTAGCCGCGCAGCTTTTCGTAATTGCCGAACGCAAATGGGGCCACGTTGCCGCGGCTGTGGCAGGTCAGGCAGCGCGACGCGATCAACGGCGCGATGTCGCGCGCGTAATCCACCGGCGGACTGGACTTGGCCAGCGCATCGGCAAACGCGACGGCACAGCCTTTGAACTCCGTGCGCGGCGGAGTCACCGGCCGGCCCTCGAGAAAGGCCGCGAGCGCTTCAGCCAGAAACCTCCGGCTGGCAGCGGGTTTTTGCTGGCCGTAGGCGAGCCGGTCATCCAGCGCCCCGCGGTAGAGGATCCGCCAGGTTGCCGTATCAATGGCGATGGCTTCCGCCGTGCGGGTGATCGCGAGGGCGCGAGCCACGCCTTGAGCCGGGTCGAGCAGGATGGGAAAATTGATCGCAAACTCGCGCGCCTCCGCCGCCACCTCGGCGCGGGCATCGTGCGCGTTCACGTCCAGCAGGGCGAAGACAACCCCGCGCGGACCGAACTGCTCGCGGAGCCGCTTCAACTCCGGCACGGAATGGCGGACGATGGGACATCCGTTTCCCGCCACGAACAACACGACCACCCGATGCTCCTTCTGCCGGTAAAGTTCATGCGACCCCCCGGTGTAATCCAACAGTCGGAAGTTCGGGACGGCATCCGTCTCGGAGTGGGCGACCGGGCCAGCCGGGCCAGCCGCCGTCAGGGGCCGCGCGAGCAGTGGCAAAAGGGCAAAGACAAAAAGCCAGCGTTTCATCATGATTGATTACCCCATCTATAACGCCGGCGGCCGGCCCGTGGTTACAAACCAAGGACAACCTTGCCTCGGGAGCCGCACAAGGGAATGATGCCCGCGTGTAACCGTCGGGGACGGTCCGGCGTTACCTAGGATGTTGCAATGTCACCTCCACTCAATTGCGCATGACGGCCACCGACGGCGACCTGCTGCGGCAGGTGGAACGCGCACGCCAGGGCGACCCCGAAGCCTCGCGGTCGCTGGTGGATGCGCTTTATCCACAGGTAATCCGGATCGTGCGCAGTCATCTCCCGGTTCGCGCTGCGGAGGAGGACCTGGCGCAGGAAATCTTTGTGAAGCTCTTCTCGCGGCTCGACCAATACCAGGTCCGCAGCGCCGTGCCCTTCGAGCACTGGGTATCCCGCCTGGCCGTGCGCACCTGCCTGGATGCCTTGCGCGCGGAACGCCGCCGACCGGAGTTGCGCTGGAGCGACCTGCCCGAAGAACAATCTGCGTGGTTGGAGTTCATGCTCGCGGACCCGGCTGCGCCGCCCGATACCGCGCCGGCGTCGGCGCGCGAGTTGTTGGAAAAACTCCTGTCACAACTACCGCCGGACGACCGGCTCGTCATCAGCCTGCTGGATTTGGAGGAAAAGTCCGTGAAGGAAATCGCCCAGCTCACCGGCTGGAACATTCCGTTGATCAAGGTCCGCGCCTTCCGGGCCCGCCGGAAGCTGCGGAAGCTGGCCGAAACCTTTAAGAAAGAGAATCCCCATGAACGACTTTGACACGAAATGGCACGCTTGCGCCGCGCGGGCGCGGCAAACTCTCCGGCGCGACGAGGAATCGCCGTTCGGATTCACTACCCGCATCGCGGCGCGGGCAACGAAGCCGGGAGCGACCCCGGTCGAATTCACCTGGGACCGCGTGCTGGCGCGTTTACTGGCGGGCGCGGTGGCGGTGCTGATAGTGTGCGGCGCAATGGAACTACCTCATTTCCGGGACGCGCAACCGCTAAAGCCGGGGATTGAAAACACGGTGGCACAACTGGTCTGGTCGCTATGAACCCACTGCGCTCCTGGAAAGCCGGGCTGTGCCTCCTCGGCATCATCGTGGCGACCTCGTTATCCGGCGGCCTGATCGGCCATCGCGTCGCGCGCCGACAGCTCGACGCCCGCAACAACCCGGAAAATTGGAACGAGCATGTCGCCCGGGAGTTCGATCGTTTGGTCAAACCCACGCCCGACCAAGCCACCCGAATTCAGGCCCACCTTGATCAAGCCGTGCATGAATTGCAGGACATCCGGATGGAAACCATCGCGCGCAGCACCAATGTCATTGGACGGCTGATAGGTGCGGTGGACAAGGAGTTAACCCCCGAGCAACGCCAGGCGTTCGAGGCGATGAAACCCAAGCCAGCGGATCTCACGCTGGATTTGCTCAATGTCGAACCCAAACCTGGCCGCAAGCCGTGACGGAGAGCAGCAACACCCGATGAGACGAATCCCGGCGGCCCTGCCTCTGAACGGACGATTCGTAGCCGGCGACGTAAGGCGGCGGACCTTCAAAGAAGGCATCGGCTTCCGCCTCGTCACCTCGGCGGCTACCAGGGTCAGGAGTTCAAAGCATGGAAAATGGGTTCGCGGCTTTCTCCCCCTGTTGGCCGCCTTCAATCTCCACTTGGCTCCCGCGCAGCCCGCTTTCACGCGTGAACACACGAATGCGGCTCCGCCCCGGGCCTTAAACGGCCCGGCCGGTTCAATTTCCGTGCATGACGGGCATTTCGTTGATGCGCAAGGCCGCCAGGTCTTGCTGCACGGCCTGTGTGTGATCAACAAAAGCAAGGCGGAGAACTACCAGAGCTGGCATGGCCCGGCCGATTTTGCGGCGATGCGGGACTGGGGCATGAATTGCATCCGGCTCGGCATTTTGTGGGATGGATTGGAGCCACAACCCGGCTTGTATGATGAAGGCTATTTGCAGGCTGTGGACCGGCGGATTGCCTGGGCGAAGGCCGTGGGAATCCATGTGTTCCTGGACATGCACCAGGACTTGTACAGCTACAAATATTCGGACGGCGCGCCGGAATGGGCCACGCTGACGGATGATCAACCACATGTGACCGGCGGCGCTGTTTGGAGCGATGCTTATGTGTCGAGTCCGGCCATCCAACGGGCGTTCGACAACTTCTGGGCAAACAATCCGTGCGCCGACGGCGTGGGCGTGCAGGAACATTTCGCCCGGGCCTGGCAACATGTGGCCCGGCGATACGCCCATGAAACCACGGTGATCGGGTTCGACCTGTTCAACGAGCCGAATATCGGCAGCGGCAATCGGGCGGCTCAAGTCGCCATGGTCACGGCGCTCGCATCAGCCTTGCCCAAAGTTCCGGGCCAGCCAGCGCAAACTGCGGAGGACATCGCCCGGTTGTGGATGGATCGCGACGGACGCAGCCAGCTCATGCAAGTCCTGACCAATCTCGCAATTTACCGGCAGGTGGTGGACGCCGCCGGGCCGGTTTACATGGAATTTGAGCGCACCCAACTGATGCCGATGTTCCAGCGCGTCCGCGATGCCATCCGCGCCGTCAATACCAACCAACTGATCTTTCTGGAAACCAGCATGTCGGCCAACATGGGCATTCCGAGTGGCGTCGAACGGATACGGAATCAAGCCGGCTCGCCGGATCCGCTTCAGGCCTATGCGCCGCACGGTTACGACATCGTGGTGGACACCCCGGATCTGGCCAACGCCAGCCATGACCGGGTCGAATTCATCTTCCAACGTCACGCGGAAAAGGCGCGGCAACTCGGCCTGCCGTTGCTGATTGGCGAATGGGGCGCGTTCGGCAATGCCGGGGCCGGCATCCTGCCGACCGCACGCCACACCGCCGCCGTGTTCGAGCGCCGGTTATGCAGCGATACCTACTGGGATTACAGCCGCAACCTCCAGCGCGAAGCCTACTTCACCACCCTCCAACGGCCAATTCCGCAAGCCATCGCCGGGACGTTGCTCTCCTATCGCGGCGATCCCGAAACCCGAATCTTCACCTGCGTCTGGCGCGAAGACGGGCAAAGCCGCGCGCCCTCCGTGATCTATTTGCCGCAATGGATTTACGGTGGGCAAGAAAGTCTGCGCGTCGAGCCCCCCGGCACGGGCTTTTCGATTGAACGAACTTCACAAGAATCGAAGAACCACCGGGTCACAATTTTCCCGATCGGGAATGGGACCGAACGAAAGCTGTCGGTGCAACCGGCCACGCGTTAGGTCGCTGCTTCATGCCCCGACGCACGCCGCCAGCGCACGCTTGAATTCGTCGGCATCCTGGTAGCGATCCTTGACCTTTTTTGCCAGGGCCCGGTCTATCACTTGAGCGAGCGGTTTCGGAATGGTGCCGTCCCGTTTCCGGATCGGGATGGCGTCCCCGTCCAGTACCACCGACAGCGGGTCAACCCCTTTGGGAAAATCACGGGGCGGGCGTCCCGTGAGCATGCAATAAAAGGTCGCGGCCACGCTCCATACGTCGCTCACCGGTTTCAGATGCTTGAAATTCAGCACCTGTTCCCGCGGCATGAACGAATGCGTTCCCGCGAATTGGCCCGTCATCGTCATCCCGCTGAAGCCCGCCTGCTCGAAGTTCTTGGCCAACCCGAAGTCGGACACCTTGACCTTGCGCTGCGCGCGACTTCCCACCAGCAGCAGGTTGCCCGGCTTGAGGTCTCGGTGGACAATCCCTTTGCCGTGGGCGTAAGCGAGGCCGTCCAAAGCCTGGAGCATGATGCCGGTCGCCTCGTCGAGCGGAACACGACCACCCCGACGGGTGATGAGGTCGGCCACATCGCCGGCATCGCAGTACTCCATCACGAAATAGAAAGCACCGCCGAGTGCCCCGGATTCCAACAGCGAAACGATGTTGGCGTGACGCAGCGACTTGAGGAGTTCCATTTCCTGTAGGAATTTCTTTCGGGCATGGTCGCTCACCGCCACCCGGGCCAGCATGACCTTTACGGCGACGAGCGCCGCGTCCCTCTTGCGACGGGCTTGGTACACCGCGCCGTTGCCGCCAATCCCAAGTTGACGGAAAATCTCATACCCCTCAATCGCCGGCACCGGCTCCCCGTTGCGTTTAACCCGCGCCTGGTCCAGCAATCCGGCAAGCGCCTGCCACGGATCCTTTTCGACCTTGGCGCGGCAAGCAGCGCAAACATAATCACCGCGGCGACCCTGGCCGATTTCTCCGGCGACCTCCTTTCCGCACTTGCCGCACCGGGCTGCTTCAAGTTTAGGTTCTGGTGTGGCTTTGTTGCGAAGGCTTGCCCGGCACTGACCGCACAGATAGCCACTCGCCCATTCGCATTGCTGCCTCTGTGATTCCGAAATCTCCGCATTGCATTGGCCGCACGTTGCCGGCGCGTGAACCTGCACCACCAAGATGGTTTCCCCAACCTTGATCGTGTCCCCGTCCTTCAAATCCACTTCGGGGTGGTGCTGTTGAGCGCCTTGCTCAGGCGACTCGCCTTTCTTGCGGGCACCGATCTTGGCCTTGTTGACGTAGGTGCCGTTGAGGCTGCCGAGGTCGCGAATGCGGGCATCCGGCGGATTGGCTTCGAGCAGAAAATGATGGCGGGAGATCGAGCCATCGTTGGGAAGGCAGGCGTGACAGTCCGACGACCGACCAAAGACAAAGGTATCGTGGTCGTCGAAGACAAAGTTTTTCCCCGCCATCTTCCCTTGGGTGACTTGGAGTGTGATTCTTGTCGGCATCGGATATCTCAGGTTCCGGATAACCTTCAAATAGTATCAGACTTGATCAATTTGGCTACGCAAGCGCGAAACCAGCGTGCGCTCAGGCGGAGTGTTCAGCAGCTTGGCGCAAAAATATTGCCAAAATCACTTTCAGGTCGGCGCGGTCGGTACGGGCGATTTCGGCTTCCAAGAGGGTTTGCGCCAAGAGCATCTCCCGCATGCCTATCTCCATTTCGCCAAGATGTAGCAAAGCGAGGGCGCGAAAGCCCTTTGCCAACCCCAAATCACCCGTGAGGTCGCGGCGACCTTCTTGGTTCACCAACCGTTCTCGAATCTCTATTACATGATCGTAGATCTCAATGGCCTCATCCGAACTACCACAGTCATCATGGGTGCGGGCCATCGCCATGTAGGCCCGCGCCAGATCTTCTTCGAATTCGCGACGGCCTTCCTCCTCGACCAACCGTTCCCATATCTCGACGGCATGGTCGAGCGAGGTCAAAGCCACTTTTGCATCGTACCCGGCGATCGCTGCTGAAAACCTGTTGAAATAGGCCGTAGCCAACTCGTGGGCCAGTTCGCGATGACCTTCCTCATTGACCAACTTTTCAAAAATCGAGACCGCTTGTCCTTGAAGGGCAATCGCTTCGCGCACGTCGCCCAGGAGCCCAACCGTGAGGCCCTTGCACATGTAAACCCTGGCCAACCCGTTCGCAAATTCGTGGCGGTCGTCTTCGTTTACCAGTCTCTCCCGAATAGCGATCGCCTTGTTGTAAAGATCAAGGGCGGCTCGATTGTCCCCCAATGCGCTAGTCGCGTTGCCCTTGTTGTAAAATGCCCCCGCCAATGCGTTGATTAGTTCCAATCCATGGGGGAGTTCGCGGGAGCCTGGCTGGCAGGCCAGCCGTTCCAAAATCACAATTCCACGATCATAGAATGTCATCGCCGTGCTCGCGTCGCCGATTTTCTCGAGGAATGTTGCCTTGGCTAGGCAGGCGCGCGCCAATTCATCCTCAAATTCGAGCCGGCCTTCGTGGTTGACCATGCGCTCCCAAATCGCAATCGCTTGATCATATTCCCGTAATGTGCCGGATGAGTCGGCGGCCGTCCAGTGGACCACAGCCTTGTCCATGCAAAGTCCGGCTAAATCGCACTCCAGATCCTTTCGTCCGTTTCGGATATATCTTTCATAAATCCGCTTCACTTCTTCGTAGAATGCTACCTCAACCACCAGCTGGCCGCTCCGGGTCGCGCCATGCTTATCCAATAGAGCCGCCGCATCTGCGGGGACATCCCCGGTCACCCGAAGGGCCGCTTCTAGCCAGTTTCTTGGTGACCTCCAAGTAGCGCCATCTCGGCCGCAGCGCTCTTCGATGCCAGTCTTGAGGCTGACTCTCCGCTCAATTCCAGCCAATTCAGGGCTGTAATCAGCACTGGTTGCTTTCCAGTAGGCCTCCTTTAGCTTTTCGACGACATCGGCTAGATTTACCCAACGCTTTGCTGGATTGCGTTGGAAACACGCTCCCAGCACCTCCACCACCCCGGCAGGCATCGCTGGAATTAGATCGTCGTGTTCGCGTTCCCGCAGATACTCCTCCAGAGTCTCGGTCGCCATCTGACCTGAATGCCAAGTCACCTCCCCGTTGAACATTTCCAGCACACTGACTCCCCAACTCCAGATGTCCGTCTTGCGCGACAGCGGTTGTCCCTTTGCCTGTTCTGGGGAGCAGTACTGTGGCGTCATCCAACCGGAACTCACGAGCACGCT
>JADLHS010000663.1 GCA_020848635.1 Limisphaerales bacterium | reverse complement strand
TGAATTACACGGTGAAAAAGGCGGGCGTGTTTGCGTTGCGCCTCGCCTTGCCCGACGGCTGGCGGCTGGATGCCGTGAAGGGCGACAACTTCCAGCAATGGGCCGAACGCGGCGAGCCCGGGACACGCGTGCTGGAAGTCTCGCTGAAGGAACGCACCTTGGGCGCGGGCCAATTGCAGGTTGTGCTTTCGCAGAACTGGAAGGACGTACCGCCCACATTGAGCCTCGCAGGCCTGGCGCCCTTGGGTGTGCAAAAACTTTCCGGCTATGTCACCGTCACCTCCGAAGTCGGCATTGGCGTGAAGACGGTTTTGTTCGATGGGCTCGTGGAAATTCCCTACGCGAACGTTGGGATGGCGGCGGGGTCGGCGCCGCAGGGCAGTGCGCTGGCGTTCAAACTGATTACCCCAGAGGCGGCGGCGGCGGGATGGAAGTTGTCCGTCGCCACCGAGAGCGTCGAGGCATGGGTGCGCGCTGAGGTATTCAACGCTTTCACTTTTACCGAAACCCTTGTGAGTGCGCGGGCGCTGGTGAAATACGACATCGCCAACGCGCCGGTGAAGCAGTTCCGGGTGCGTGTGCCGGCGGACGCCAAGAACGTCGAGATCAGCGGGGTCAACATCCGCCGTCGCGACCAGCATACAAACGATTGGCGCGTGGAATTGCAGAACAAGGTCCGCGGCGATTACGTGCTGACGGTCACCTGGGAATGGCCCAAGGATTCGCGGACGAACCTCGTGGCGCTCGCGGGCGTCGAAGCGTTGGGCGTGGAGCGCGAGTCAGGTTCCCTCGTGCTCGTGGCCAAACCGCCGTTGCAGGTAGCGGAAAGGAGCGTGGGTGAGTTGCTCAACAAAATTGACGTGGGCGAACTGCCGGCGTGGACCGGTCGCGCGCCGGAATCCGCCGTGCTCGCATATCATTACGTTCGCCCGGGCTACCGGCTGCTCGTCGAGGCGCGACGGTACGCGGAGGCGGAGGTATTGCAGGCGCTCGTGGACAGCGCGCGGTTCACGACCGTGGTGTCCGACGATGGGCAGACGATGACCGAGGCCAGCCTGAGTGTGCGCAACAACGGTCGGCAACATCTGGAAATCGAGTTACCCCGGGGCGCAACCGTATGGAGCGCATT
Source organism: Limisphaerales bacterium (assembly GCA_020848635.1). Lineage (GTDB taxonomy): Bacteria > Verrucomicrobiota > Verrucomicrobiia > Limisphaerales > JADLHS01 > JADLHS01. Next base: position 5,509 of record JADLHS010000663.1, on the reverse strand, counting down.
CGTGGCGGGCGAACCGGTCCGACCGAGCAAACGTCAAGGCCGGTTGCTGTTGCCGCTTGAACGCGACTCCGCCAGTGACGCCCCGATCAGCGTGGAGTTGACGTATGTGAGCGAGGATGAATTTCCGCGCCGCAGCGGACACGTAGCGCTGGCTTCTCCGAAGTTCGACGTGCCGATGAAGAACACGCGCTGGGATTTGTTCCTGCCGCCGGATTACGACTACAGTGACTTTACCGGCAGCATGATACGCACGGCAGATGTGGGTGCGCCTGTGGTGCAAGATTTCAGCCGCAGCCTTTATACGGAAGCGGAGAACTCCAAGGTGGCGGAGAAACAAAAGGCCATGTTGGATGAGTTGTCCACCGTGAAGCAACAACTGGCGGAAGGGAAAACGCGCGAGGCGATGGGCAACTACAACCGCGCCAAAAGCCCGAGCGGGAAGAACGGGACATTCTCCAAGTCCGATGAAGTTGAGCGGTTGGGCAAGGAAGTGCGGCGGATCCAGGGCAGCAACCTGATCCAGGCACAGAACGCATGGTTCTTCGAGAATAACGCCCGGTTAAACGACGGAGCGGTGGACTTGGGGTTGAATGTACAGTCGCAACCGCGGATAGCACAGACGGATGGCGACACGGAAGTGGCCGGCAAACAATGGGAGAAGCTCGAAGCGGCGCAACAGCTTGCCGTGGCCAAGGTCACGCCTTTACACGTGAATCTGCCGGCGCGCGGAGTGCGCTACTCGTTCACGCAGGTGTTGCAGACCGAAATCAACAAACCGCTGACGATTGGATTGCTCGCGCAGAGCAGCAAAAACCCGAGCTGGCTAAGCCGGCTCGCGGTGGGCGCGTTAGGGTTTGGGCTGCTGTGGGGGCTGATGAGCGTCGTCGCCCGGCGGCCGGATTGACGTGCGGGTGGATTAGCGGGCGGTCACGCTAAACCAGGCCGACAGGAATTTAGCACCGCGAACTTGCGGGATATCCGGTCGCCGAGTGCTGCGCCCAGGTGTCGCCACACGGGCGGTGGCGCGGACGCATCAAGCCAGATCCGCGGGGTCGGTTAGCCGTCGAAAGCCCTCAATCGTCCACCAATAGAATGTGAATAAGTTCTTCAAACGACTGATTGCCAAGCCCCCAGAAGTGCGGAAAATCTGGCGTAATAATTGTTACAGTGGTTCCAATGAAAAACTAAACTTAGAAGGTTCTTAATCTAGGTAAACTGCCGGGTGGTGGTTATTTGATTACTGAAGTTTTCCTGCCGCACTGGGAATCAGGCGGCAAACAAATTGTCTGAACCGTAATCGTTTCGCCACGCAAGCGTGCCGACGTTTCCTGAGAACGCCGAAAGAAGAAATGAAATCCGTTGCAGTTATTGAATCTGCCAACATGAAGACCAAGTTTATGAGATTTTTTCCCAAAGTTCCGAACACCACGCTCTTTCCATTCCAAGATCGACTTCGGCTTGGTTTGATTTTGCTCGCGGGAATTGTGGGGCTGATTTCCTCAAGCGTGGTCGCCGATGGCCAAACTCTGCTCGACAGTTTTACCGACGGCAATTTTACATCGGGCCCGGCATGGTCGGGCGACGCTGCAAATTGGACGATGGCGGCCAACAGCGATGTCGCCGCCGGCGCCGTTGGGTCGCGAACTCTGCGTTTGAACGCCCCTGCCCTTGCCCAAACTGATTACCTCCAGACGCAGATTTCCGACTGGGGTGGATCGCAAGAATGGGGCATCTGGATCGGCATCCGTGCTCAAGCACTTACTGCTGGCAACTCCAGGTTCGTCTGGTTGTATGCTAACGAAGCAACTTTGACATCCGCAACCGTGGATGGATATCGCTTGGCGATGGGTGACGACTCCGGTGGCGACGAGATCCGCCTGCAGCGGATAACCGACGGGGTTGCGACAACGGTGATTACTTCAGCTGGGGCAATCGTCAATGCTCTTACGGACATTGGCTTCTTGGTCCGGGTGACGCGCAGTAACGCCGGAGAGTGGAACCTTTACACTTCTGTTTTGCCCACTGCCAGTGGCACGGGCGACCTTGCCACAGACTCTCCCATCTCTGCTAATGCCAGCGTGATCCAAGGAACGGCAACAGATACAGCCATCACGCCCAGTGCTGGCGGCTACTTTGGCCTTTCTGTTTCACACACCACCGGCGCAAACGCAATTGTCGGCACGGAGTTTGACCAGGTTTATTTCACGGCAACGCCTGACTGCACGCCCCCAACCGCGACGGTCAGCGGGGATGCAACGATTTGCGATGGCGGTTTGACGACTATTCAAGCCGTGCTGACTGGCACGGGGCCGTGGGATGTCACCTGGTCGGATAGCGTCACCCAAACCGGGGTTGCTACCAGTCCCGCCACGCGCAACGTAACCCCCGCCACAACGACCAATTACACGGTCACATCGGTGTCGGATGCTTCCGGTTGTGCTCCCGGCACCGGGACCGGCAGCGCGACGGTGACGGTCAACCAGCCTGTCACACCGTCGGTGAGCATTACGGCGAATCCGGGCACGACGACTTGTGCGGGCAGCCAGGTGGTTTTCACCGCCGTGCCGGTCCAGGGCGGCGTTACGCCCACTTACGTCTGGAAAACAAACGGTGTGGCAGATGGTTCCGTTCCGAATACCAGCGCCACCTACACCAACAGCAATCTATCCAACGGCGAGACGATTGACTGCCAGTTGACTTCCAGTCTCAGTTGCGTCACCGCCTCGACGGCTGAGGCGCCGCAGCTCACCATGAACATTACCACCTCGGTAACACCGTCGGTAAGCGTTACGTCGGATCACGGCGCAGTAATTTGCGCCGGAACAATGGCCGTTTTCACGGCCGCGCCGATCTACGGCGGTGGCTCACCCGTCTTTATCTGGAAGACGAACGGAGTGCAGGATACTTCCGTTTCCAGCAGCAGCGTCACCTACACCAACACCGAGCTGGCCGACGGGGACATGGTTGACTGCCAGTTGATCTCGAACGACCCCTGTGCGTCACCTACCATCGCCGACGCAACGCAGATCGTGATGGCGGTGAATCCAAATGTCCCGCCGTCGGTGAGCATTTCTGCGAATCCCGGCTCGACCATTTGCTCAAATTCTTCGGTTACCTTCACCGCCACGCCCGTCAACGGTGGCGCTTCACCCACTTACCAATGGAAGACCAACGGGGTTTCAACCGGAGCGACCAGTTCCACATTCACAACTTCCCTCTTGAAGAACGGCGACGTTGTGACGGTAGTGATGACTCCTTCAGCGGACATCTGCGTTTCGCCCGCCACGGTCACTCCCAGTGGGATTACCATGACGGTGAACCCGAATGTCGCACCCACGGTCAACGTCAGTGCAAACCCGTCCGGCGCCATATGTGCAGGTAGTTCAGTGACGTTTACTGCCTCACCGGTAAATGGGGGCACTACGCCAGCGTATCAATGGAGAACGAATGGCGTGCCGGTCGCTGGCGCGACCAGTTCTACCTTCACCACGGCAACGTTGGTGAACGGCGATGTTGTGACGGTCGTCGTAACCCCTTCGCCTGACATTTGCGTTTCTCCGGCCACGGCGACTTCCGCCAATCTGACGATCTCAGTCAATTCCTTCCGGCTGGTGCTCGCTACCGCGCTTACTGAGAACTTGGGGACGCCGGGAGTAACCACTGTTGTGAATAGCTACACCGGATGGCAGAGCACTCCGCCCCTTACGTTCTCGAGTACCTCAACGGCACAGAGTGATGTGAGGACCTCCGCGTCATCCACAGGGTATCTCGGGGCGAGCGGCGGCGGTAACGTGTTCTTCGGAACCGCCAGCGGCGCTGATAGGAATTTGATTATCGCCGGCATCAACACGACCGGGTTTGTCTCGCCGCAACTACAATTCGGCCTCGACAAGGTCGCTTCCGGCTCCGAACCGTTCGTTGTGGAAGTCAGCTCTGACGGAGTCGACTGGACCGCTCTGACTGTTCCTCAACCGGCTGCGCTCAACACTTGGACGCTGACCACGGCGAGCGGGACGATACCTTCCACTCCGAACCTAAGCATCAGGTTCTCGAAAAATTCCACGACCGCTCAATATCGCTTGGATGACGTGAAACTGTCGGATGTTTCCACTTCAGCTTCGATTGGTGTCAGCGGCCCGACCACCTTCTGTGCTGGCGGATCGGTGACGCTGACTGCCAGTGCGGGCGGCTCTTCCTACGTGTGGTCAACGGGCGAGACAACTCCTTCCATTACCGTCAGTGTTTCCGACACCTACACCGTAACGGTCTTTGACGCCAATACCTGCTCGTCATCAGCAAGTGAAACGGTGACGGTTAACCCCTTGCCGGCGGTGAGCGTGAACTCGACGACAGTCTGCGCAGGTGATTCGACGACATTGACCGCCACCACCGACGCGAGCGATCCCACTTATTTGTGGAGCCCGGGTGGAGCCACCACCGCTTCGATCAACGTGTCTCCGATCTCGACGACGCTCTACAGCGTCGCGGTCGCAGACGGAGCAACCATGTGTGTGAACAATGCCTCCGGCACGGTTACAGTGAATCCGCTACCGGCGGTCGGCGTGAATTCAGCCACGGTTTGCGCGGGTGGTTCAGCGACACTTACCGCCACGACCAGCGCGGGCACACCGAGTTACCTGTGGAGCCCGGGCGGGGCCACCACCGCTGCGATCACGGTTTCACCGGCAGGGACGACGGTTTACTCCGTCACTGTCACAGACGGGACGACGGGCTGTGCGAGCAGCGGCTCCGGCACGGTTACGGTCAATCCATTGCCGACGGTCGCAATCCTACCAGCGACAACGAATGCTGAATGTGCCAGTACGGTTACCTTTACCGCCGATCCGGCTGGTGATGGACCATTGACCTATCAATGGTACGACAACCTGACCAATGCAATTGTGAGTGAAACAAACCTCACACTGACGGTGACCAACCTTCATGATGCCGCCGCCGGCAACTACACGGTGGTGGTCACCGGACCGTTTTGCAGCGCCTCGGCGATCGCGAGCCTGACCGTCAAGGATACGCTTGCTCCAATCCTCACGATCTTGGGGGCAAATCCAGCGACCAACGAATGTCACGTGGCCGATACCGATGCCGGCGTGATCGCAAACGACATCTGTGTTGGCGAAGTCAGCGTTACCACGAACAGCACTGTGAACACGGATGCGCCGGGCGTTTACGCCATCACTTACACCTCCGACGACGGCAACGGCAACACCAACACGGCCACGCGTATGGTTTACGTTGTGGATACCATTGCTCCGACACTCACAGTGTCGGGCGCGAATCCGGCGACCATCGAGTGTCACGCGGCTTACACGGATGCTGGCGCGACCGCCAGTGACGCTTGCATGGGTTTGGTTGTTGTAACGACCTCGGGCAGCGTGGATGCAAACACGCCCGGCAGCTACACGTTGACCTATACCGCCGATGACAGCAACGGCAACACCAATAGCGCGACGCGCACCGTTTATGTCGCCGATACCATTGCGCCAGTCATCAG
>JADLHS010000423.1 GCA_020848635.1 Limisphaerales bacterium | reverse complement strand
TCTCAAGGAGCACAAGATGACCATTGTGGCCACCGATGGCCGGCGGCTCGCGTTGACCGATGAGGAAGTGGATATTTCGGAGAAGAGCCAGGGAGAATTTATTATTCCGGCCAAAGCGGTGAACGAATTAAACCGTTTGCTTCAGGACAAGGGCGAAGTAACGATCAATTACGCCGAAAATCAGGCGGAGTTTTCTCTCAAGGATGACAAGGGTTTTTTGATTGTTATCATCACCAAGCTCATTGAAGGCAATTATCCGAATTATCGGCAGGTAATTCCCGGTGAGGCCAAAGAACGCATTAGCCTCCCACGCGAAGAATTTCTCCACGCTCTCAAGCGTGCCGAGATCATGACGAGTGAGAAGGCCAACTCCGTGAAGCTTACGTTCGGAAAGAACAACCTTGCCATCACCGCCAACAGTCCCGAAGTCGGCGAAGCCCGGGAAAGTATGGCGGTGAACTACAAGGGCAAGGAAATGGCCATTGCGTTCAATCCTAAATACATGATTGATCCGCTGAACGCCCTCTCCAACGACGAAGTTTTTATTGAGTTGATTGACGAACTCAGTCCGGGCGTTCTCAAAATTAACGGCCCGTTCCTCTACGTGGTCATGCCGATGCGGTTGAGCTAAAGAGGATTGTTTCTGGCAAACGTCATTTTCGCCTGAAATGGAATCGCTCGCGCGATCCAGATGTCAGTTCAAGAAATAGGTCTTCGCCTTTCAATTGAATTGATACCGGCTCGCCTTTGTTAAAAACCTCCGAGATTAAGTGGCTGCCGGACAGGCGATATTTGCCACTTTGCACAAGAGCTTCTCCGCCTTCGGTTGGAATCCATTTAACTTCAATATCAGTAGTGGTCTTGAAGTTTATTTCAATTGTTGCAGTTCCCCATTCACTCTCAGCAGGACCAGCATGCCAAATACCCAAAAGCTCCTTTGGCTTTTGGTTCGAACATCCGGCAAAGAGAAGAACCAAAAGCAGCCAATTGCGAGTTATCCAAGCGGTGCGTATCATAACGGTGCGTTGTTTCAGTGATGGCGGGGCTAGTTGAAAGAATTAAAAGTTTGTGAACAAGGAGGTTTGATTTTGGAAGACTTGGAAGGTTGCAAGGCAAACCTCCGTTTGTTCTGGATCAGTGAGGCAAACAAAACCTTCGCGAATTCTCGCGCTGGGTGAACCTTCCAGAACGACGGGTGACTTTGCCCCCTGCCGGGCGGCATAGGTTTTGAAATCATCGCAGCCAGCGGCTTTGAGCGCGGAAAAATTAACCAGCCGGAACAGGCCGTAGCTACCCTGGCAAGCGCGCTTCATCAATTCCAAGGTCAATCGCCCCATCGTGTAGCGAGGATTGATTTCAACCACGGGCTTGAGCCGCGCCGCGCCGGTCGCATCCCGATAGACAAAACAATCAATCCCGAGCGGACCTTGGAAAGCTACGAGGCGCAATTCCTTCTCCAATGCGACAAACAAGTCGGCATAGAAGAGTTGAATTTCATTTCCCGCGCGAGGCGTGACGCCCAAAGCGGAAAGAACGGCTGCTGGAAAAGCACGTTCGTGTTTCGGCTCCGCCCAATTCGCTTGGAATTGTCCTTTGGCATCGTTGCGCAATCCGGTATGGCCGCAAAGCCTGAGGCCAGTTGGAGTCATCTCCAGTTGCACCGAAAAATCCACCACGCGTTCCAGCCAGGGTTCAACCACTACTTCGCGACCCGACATTACGGAATTGGTAATCCACCGGATCTGATTATCCAGCATTTCAGGTTCAAACAGACGAATGGAATTGCTGCCCGCGACGCCAATGGCTTCTTTCAAAACAACGTTGTGATGACCGCGTGATCGGCAGGCCGCAATGGCTTCCAGCGCCGCAGGAACGGAATTCACAGCGACACCGAGCACTGCTTCCGAGCAGAGCCAGCTTTCATTGTAGCCGCCGACGTGAGGAGGCGGATTTTGCGTCTCTTCCGAGCGTGTTTCCGCCTCCTCACGGCGGCGGCTACAAAAAAAGTTCCGCAGGAACGACGCACTCCAGGCTTTTGAATAAAGCGCGGCGATTCGGTCGTTGAAGCAAACTTCCGGGGCGCGTTGTTGTTCCGTCAGATTCGGAAACAACGGCTTGAATAGCGCAACACTGTCCGGCCCCCAGGCCCAAGGACGGAGCGCGCCGAGTTTTCGTTCCACCAAAGGAGCAACAGACTCGGTAAATTCCGGCAGCATGAAGCCAGCTTCCTTCAAGCCACTGAGGAAATGCACCGACGGTCGCTGCTCCACCAACACGATGTCATCCTGACGACAAAGAAATTGCGGCAGGTTCGTGAGATCGCGGACGAGTTGAGCCTGATGTTTGGTGGGGGAATAGCCTTTCCCACCGGCAAGGCGCGCTTCTGTCAGCGGATTGAAGACAAACACTGTTGGCGTGCGGCCTTTGGATTGCGAGAAAACGTTCAGGTGCTCGATGAAATCCAACGGTAGTCCAGCCGCACGCCGGCCCTCGACGTTGATGGAAAAGCCCTTCGCCCTGGCTGGAGACAACGGAAACTTCAATTGCCGGCAAAACGCTTCCCAATCGCTCTCACTCGGATTCTTCCAGCGGCGAAACCATTTCAGTCCGTAAGCCACATGCCCAATTTCGTCGCGATAAATCTTCTGCAACAACTTGGCGGAATCAGTGTCACCCACTTCGCCAAAGCAGGTGGAGAAGTGTCGGGCGAAGTCCAGGTTCGCCTGTTCGAACGTCAGGCTCAGGCCGGCGACGTAATCCATCGGGCTTTCCATGCCGGACACCGCGCGCCAGAAATAACCGCTGACCGGGATGGAGCCGAATTCGATGCCACACGATTTCATCCGCTCCATGTAAAGGCGTGTGTGTTCCTGTTCGTCCTTGAGTGTTTCGTAAACCCCTTTGCGGAAGGCGGCGGGCGCCTTGGGAAATTTCAACAATACGAGGGCCATTAATTCCGTGGCGAGCAGCTCGTGATTGGCGAAGAAATGCAGCAGGCGACCGCGCTCGTGGTTCTGTTCGAGATGACGGGTGCCGGGAAATTCGCCGCGGGCCGCGCCGGTGGCCTTGAAGATCAAACCGGGGGGGCGACCCGGCGCGGAGGGCGTGGCGAGCGCCGCCCCGGGGTGTTCGTCCGTAATGACGTCGGGCGACCGGAGTTTTTCCTCCAGCGAGGTGGCGAACAAAACGCGCTCGGCAAATTCCCGCAGTTCCATCGGTGGAAGGGTAGCAACAGAAAAGCGGCGAGGCGAGTTTGTGATTGGTAGCGTTCGTCGTGCTGCGACGAACCCGCCCGTAAAGCGGGCGGAACGAATCGGAGAGGCGCGTTATAGACTAAGGGTTGGGCCGCTGCACGCGGCGCTACGCGGCGCAGCGCGACGAGTTCTACCAGCCGCAGAACTTCACTTGTCATCCCAGCGTACATGTCGCAACAATTCCTTCATGCAAACAACTCTCGTGATGACGGTCCTGGGACCGGACCGCACCGGACTCGTGGAAGCGGTGGCCCAAGTCGTGGCGGAACATGGCGGCAACTGGCTGGAAAGCCGCATGTGCCGGCTTGGAGGGGAATTTGCGGGCATCGTCCGCGTCGCGGTGTCGAAAGCACAGCAGCCGGCGCTGGAGGCCGCGCTGGGCAAATTGGAGGGACTCACGATTGTGGTGCGCAGCGATGAACCGGCTCAAAGCGCCGCGCCGGCGGGATTGGTGTCGTTGGAAGTGGTTGGGCAGGATCGCCCGGGCATAGTGCGGGAAATCACGCGGGCGCTGAGCGCGCAGGGCATCAACGTTGAGGAACTGGCTACTGAATGTGTAAGCGCGCCGATGTCCGGCGAAGCGTTGTTCCAGGCGCGGGCGAAGATTTCCGTTCCGGCCAACGTGGCGCTCGACAAATTGCGGCAAACGCTCGAAAGCGGGCTGGCCGGGCTAACGGTGGAGTTGGAGCGGATTAAGTAGCAGAAGCGTGGACAACAATGAGCATTGGCACCCAAGGAATCACTGAACATCGAGTGCCACATTTCCGCGATGCAACGGATGTAATTGCACGACTGGCGCCAACGGTGTCGTGCCTGGCTGCAGTGCAAGAGTTTCTACGACGCGACAATCCCACATGGAAGGAAACCCACCAAACCTGGACCGCTGTGGAGGACTACACGTATTTTGCCTGCTGGGGACCAGGGAGTTTTTCAGTCATGTTCG
>JADLHS010000422.1 GCA_020848635.1 Limisphaerales bacterium | reverse complement strand
GGGCGTGGTGCAAGCCCTTGGAGCGGAAAACCTGGAGCTTCTCCCGATCTTCGGGTTTGAGGACGAGTGCGGTTTGTCGCATGCCCGCCCATGATAATGTTCCGTTATTTACGTGTCAATGTACTAGGAGAGCAGACCAGCGTGGAACGCAGGTGCGGCTTGCGCTTGCGGAGTGGCGGGCAACCCGAGCCGGTAGAAGTGCTCGCGCTGCGAGCACTCCGCCCGCGCTAACCGGGCGGAACATGCCGCTGGACGCGGCACGACGGCTCGCAGCGCGAGCCTGTCCACCAGCCGACCACCACAGTCCTCTTCCACTCCGATCGCGGCGTCCAATACGCCAGTGCCGATTACCGTCACGCGCTGACCCAGGCTAGCTTGGTCGGCTCCACGAGCCGCAAAGGCAACTGATACGACAACGCCACCATGGATAGCTTCTGGTGCACGCTCAAACCCGAACTGGTTTACCGGCGCCACTTCGTCACCCGGTCTCAAGCCCGCAGCCAAATCTTTGATTACATCGAAAGCTTTTACAATCGCCAGCGCGCTCATAGCGCGCTGGATTATCGTTCGCCCGTTGACTTCGAAACCAAAAACAACTAACCAAATGACCCAACTGCATTGTCCGCTTTTTCGAAGCAAGCCCAGTGTTTGCCCCTATCTTCTGGCTGGTAGCCAGACTGACGGGCAGGGAGACGGAGAGCGGGAGACAGAGGGCAGATGAGCACGTTGTTTAACCAGCGCGCTCCCAACGCATGACAAGAGACTGGCAAGACGCAACCAGCAGCGGCGACGCGGTGCGCGTTGCCTCAATGCTCGACGCCGGCGCCGACATCAACGCGCTCGACGGTCACGGCCAGACCGCGCTGATGAACGCCGCTCACAAAGGCCACGCAGAGGTTGTTCGCCTGTTATCAAAGCGCGGCGCAAACCTCGACCATACCGCGAAGTTCGGTCTCTCCGCTCTCATGCTGGCCGTCATTGCCGATCATCCCGAAGTGGTTCGCGTGTTGGTGGATGCCGGCGCCGACATCACCCTGCGGGGCAGCCCGAGCGCGGCTCCCATCTACGATAAGACCGCCCTGGAACTCGCCGAACAAATGAAGCGCACCCGATGCGCCGAAGAACTGCAACGCGCCGAAACGAAGCATAAGAATCGCACCTGACCGCCGCCAGGCTCGCGCCCGGAACGCCAACACAAGTATGATTGCCGTATGAAAGAACGACTTCCAATCATGCTCGCCATTCTGCTGGTTGCTGGTCTGGGTCGGGCCAACGCGCAGAATAACAAACCCACGCTCATCCTCAACGAAGATGACAGCCATTTCTTTGGCTCGCGTTCGGCGGAGCAGATGAACTTGGAAGGACTTCATGCGTTCGTTGATCAATACGCGAACACTGCCGTGTCGCATCTTTTTCTCTGTCCCAACGCGATGAAGGCCAGTCATCGCAGCCAGGTGCGGGATGCGATCTGGGAGTTGGGCGAAGGCCAGAAGCCGCCGACGGATGAGTTTGCGAAAAAGTGGTGCGACAACGCCCGGTTGCTGGATGAACGTGGCCTCGACCCATATGCGGTGTGGATCGCCCGCTGCCGGGTGAAGAAGATTTCACCGTGGCTGTCCATGCGGATGAACGATGTCCACAACGTGGATGAAGTGGACAATTACATCCACAGCTCGTTCTGGCGGAAACATCCCGATTACTGGCGCGTGCCCGGCGGCAAAGGCTGGACGGATCGGGCGCTGGATTATGGCATTCCCGAAGTCCGCGAACACGCGATGGCCTACGTCCGCGAGCTGCTGGAGCGCTACGATCCCGACGGCCTCGAACTGGATTGGATGCGATTTGGCTATCATTTCCGGCCCGGCAAGGAAGCCGAGGGCGTGTTGATCTTGAACCAATTCATGCGCGAGGTGCGGAGCTTGACGAAGCAGTGGTCGGCGAAGCGCGGCCACCCCATCAAGCTCGGCGCCCGGGTGCCGACACTGCCGGATGCGGCCAAGGGGCTGGGCATGGATGGTGTGACGTGGGTTCGGGAAGGTTTGGTAGACATGCTCGTGCCGACGCCCTTCTGGGCCACGACGGATTTCGACGTCCCGATCGAGCTGTGGCGCGAGCGGATTGGTAGCGCCGCCAAGAAAGCCATTCTCGCTCCGGGCGCGGAAATTCTGGTGCGCGCTTATCCGGCGGCAAAACCCATCGAAACGGACCTCACCTCTACGCGGGGTTTCGCCGCCGCCGCATGGCAGCGCGGCGCCGACAGCATCTACCTATTCAACTACATGGATCCCGGTTCGATGACTGGCGGCAAGGACGCTTATCGAACGCTCCTGGAGGAAGGGTTGAGCCTCAAAACCGTCACCAGGAAGCCGCGCCGGCATGTGGTCACTTACCGCGACACCGTCGCGCCCGGCATGTCGTGTGACGTGGTGCTGCCCGTGGACGGGTTCAAGGGCGGCACCTTCCGAATCTACAGTGGGCCCAAACCAAAAAGCGCCGACGTGTTTGTCGTCGCCGGCTTGGCACAATCCGACGGTCTGGCGCTGAGCCGATTTGCGATTTCTACCAACGGCAAGAAATGCAATCCGGCCGCGGACCTCACCGAGCTCTCGTTGTTTTCGGGCGTGGTCCGGGCGGTTCAACACCGGTGTCCGACCGATTCCCTCCGTGATGGCTACAACGAAATCCAAATCCAGCAACTGCCCGGCGAGCCACAACAGAAAATCGTCTGTTTGGAATTGAGGGTTGTGCCGCGGTGAATGGTGGGCTCATTGCGCTGCGATGACTCTACCGGCTGCGGAGTTCGGGTATTGATGGTTCGGCGCTCATCGCGAACTTCAGAACTCCGCCCGCTTCAATCTCCGCATGCCGAATCCAGGTGCGGTCGAGCGGCACGTCGTTTAACCACACTTGGCGCACGTAGGGGTGGTTTGTTGCGTAGTTTTCAGCGACGATGACGAGCGGGTTGTGGTTCAACTTCACTTCCGCCCGTTCGAACAGCGGTGTGCCCAGTTGGTAGCGGTCCGAGCCGGCCACGGGATAAAAGCCCAGCGCGCTCAGGACATACCACGCCGAAAGCGTCCCGCCGTCGTCATTGCCTTCCAACCCGTCGTAGCCGTCGCCGTATTTGTGATCGAGGATCCAACGCGCCCATTTTTGCGTGAGGTCCGGTCGACCGGCATCATTGAAGAGATAGGCCGCGTGAATGTCCGGTTGATTGCCGTGCCAGTAGTAGGAGCCGGGCGTCCAGGCGCCCATCGCCGGATCGGATTGGGCG
>JADLHS010000421.1 GCA_020848635.1 Limisphaerales bacterium | reverse complement strand
CTTCAAATCGTTTGGCGTAGTTCATGGCTTTTATCTCGGTTATTTTGCTGGCTCGTCCCCTCGCCCAACGGAGCGATCGCGGCGACGGCGCCTCAAGGCTGCGATTAAGAATGAAATCGCGGGAACTGCCTAGAGAGGTAAATGCCTCCCCGCACTAGAGGTAAATACCTCCTACCTGACGGTATGGAATAGTTTCGACTTGGCCCGGTTCGTTTCCGTAGAACTGAGGCCATGGTATTGGGAGTGAACCAGTTTTTTCGCCGTCGCTATGCCCCGGCGTGGCTGACGCTGTTGGTGGGACTGGCGGCGACCGCCGCGCTGGGGTGGCAATTGCACCGCGAGGCGGTGGCCCTGGACCGGCAACGGCTGGCCCTGCGCGTTGCGGAGGTCACGGCCCAGCTTGATGCCCGCCTCGAGAAGAGCGAGATGTTGCTCCTGCAGTTGCGGGATTACCTGATGTTGAGCGGCGAAAACCGCCCCCAGGTCTTTGCCCGCTGGTGCTACGAGAACGGCCTGTCCATCAACTGCCACTGGATTCATGGCATCGCGGTGGCCACGAACCGCAACGTAGCGCAATGGCGAGCGCAACTGCCTAAACCGCCCGCCACTTGGACGGCGGATGATTGGGAGACACTTTCCCAGTTGGCGGCCCAGCACCCGATCCAATGCGACCTGGCGTTGAGGAGCGATGTCCCGGATCAGAAGCAATTTCTGGCGGACTACGAGCTCAACCGGAGGTTCTCGGATAAAGACCAGTACTCGATCGCGGTCCGCGAGTCCCGGCTGGGCATGGGCGAACGCCAGACCGTGATGCTGGACGCGAACAGTAATGCGCTGACCGGCACCTTGTTTTTTGTGCCGATTTACCGGGCGGAGGTGGCTGATTTGTTGATGCGCGAGGGCTTGACCCGAAGTCAGAACGCGCCCGTCCGCTGGCTGCACCTGACGTCGGTGATTGTTGCGCCCGTTGATTTCAAGGTGTTGGCGCAGTCGGTCTGGGATGGATCGCCTTCCGACCTGGGCATGGAGCTCTTTTCCGCCACCAACCAAACGGCGGAAACCTGGCTGAACATTTCGGCCGGCTCACCCAAAGCCACCGATCCCAAGTTCAAAGCGTACCTGACCCATCGGGAGACCTGGCGGATGTACGGGAAGAGGTTTTCGCTTTTCTTCTACACGACGCCGCTCTTTGAAGCCCACTCACCGCGCCGGCTGGCCAAAACGGCCATGGCCGCCGGGACTGCTTTGACGCTGCTGGCGACCGCCCTGGTCGGCGTCGCGCTGCGCGCCGGCCAGCGACAGGAACGGCTGACGGAGCAGATTCGGGAGGCCCGCGATGCCCTGGCCGCCGCCCAAAGGGAGCGGGAGAAGTTCAGCCGCGATTTGCACGATGGCACCATCCAGTCGCTGTATGCCATCCAACTCGGGCTGGGGCACACCGTCCAGAAGGTCGAGGCGGAACCGGCCAACGCCCGGCGCGAATTGGCGGCGGTGCGGAATGAACTGGACACGGTCATTACGGAGATTCGTCAGTTCATCACCGCGGAAGCGGGCACCGGCAAACCGGTTGATTTCGGCGCCGTGCTGCGCGCCCTGGTGCAACGGGCGAGCGCGGGCGCCACGGCGCAAATCGAAGCGCATTGTGAACCCGGGGCTTCGGATCGTCTGTCGGGCGACCAGGCGGTACATCTGGCTAACATCGCCCGGGAAGCCTTGAGCAACAGTCTCCGGCACGCGCAGCCGCAACGGGTGGAGATCGCACTGCGCTCGGAGCGGGAATCCGTGAGACTGGAAATTTCGGATGACGGCGCGGGTTTTGACCCGCAGGCGCCGGGCCGGTCGGGGGTCGGACTGACCAGCATGGCGGCGCGGGCAAAAGAAGCGGGCGGAACGCTGGCCATCCAGTCGTCGCCCGGCAAGGGCACCGGCATCGTGGTCGGCGTTCCGGTTGCCGTTGTGGAACCCACCGAGCCAGAATAATATTGTGACCAAGAAAATTTGCTGCGACTGGGTGCATCCTGATACTGCCACGGCGGGGCAGCGGACGAAGGTGTCGGAACGCCGCGTTCACGCGGCAGTCGCAGGGTTTGGCTCGTTGCTGCCGCCTGAAGGCGGCGTTTTCCGCAGGCAGCCGGCTGCGTCGAATGCGGGTTGGGAGTGCGGCGTCTTGCCTGACTGGGAATCGTGAAATCTGCAAACCTCATCAAGTTGCTGCTCGTGGATGACCATCCGATCGTGCGGGATGGTCTGCGCCGGATCCAGGAACTGGAGCCGCGCATCCAGATCGTGGCCGAGGCGGGCACGATGTTGTCCGCGGTGGAAGCCGCCCGGCGCCATGGCCCGGACGTGATTTTGATGGATGTGCGGTTGCCCGACGGCGACGGCATCGAGGCGTGTCGGCAGATCAAAAAATTTCTGCCAGCAACGCACGTCCTGTTTCTCACTTCGTTTGCCGACAACCGGTTTGTGCTGGCATCCATGGAAGCCGGCGCCGATGGCTATCTGCTCAAGGAAAGTGGTTCGCATCGGATTGTGGATGCCATACACTCGATCTTGAATGGCGGGAGCGTCTTCGATCCGGTAGTCACCCGCGATGTGCTGCGCAACCTGCAGATCGGCGGTGACGTCAACCCGCTGGATGCCCTGGCGGCCCGGGAGTGGCGGGTTTTGGCGGAAGTGGCCCAAGGGAAAACCGACAAGGAGGTGGCCGTGGCGCTGAATCTGACGACCAAGACCGCCCGGAACTATCTCGACCGCATCTTCACGAAGCTCAACGTGCATACCCGCACGGAGGCCGCCCTGCTCTTCGCGCGGTTCAGCCAAAAAGGCCGGGGGTTGGAATAACCAACCGGCTCAACTCAAATATTCCCGCGGATCCGTGACCCAACCGGTGATGGCGCTGGCCGCGACCGTGGCGGGGGAAGCGAGGAACACCTGCGATTCCTTGTCGCCCATCCGGCCGGGAAAGTTACGGTTCGTGGCGCTGATGCACTTGATGCCGGATTTGTTGATGCGCCCAAACGTGTCCACGGGCCCGCCCAAGCAGGCGGCGCACCCAGCGTTCTCCGTCATCTGCACGCCAGCCGTGATTAAAATGTCCCAAATCGTTTGACCACCCC
This sequence comes from Limisphaerales bacterium, assembly GCA_020848635.1. GTDB lineage: Bacteria > Verrucomicrobiota > Verrucomicrobiia > Limisphaerales > JADLHS01 > JADLHS01. Next base: position 8,015 of record JADLHS010000421.1, on the reverse strand, counting down.
AGCGCGTGCTTTGCAAATCATGAACAATATCCGGCGTCGCAGGCACTCCGAAAGTATCAATCGTCACCTTCTTGCCGCGCAACACACGGGCAAATTCCACGAAGTCGCTCGTCTTGCCGCCAGTGCAGGAGCCGACGTAGGCGCGGTCGAGCTTCACGTCGCTCATGTCCTTCGCCTTCCTCCGTTGCCCCGGATCGGGATGGCAGGCGACCGTCGGTTCGAGTTTGGACAAGTCCACCGTGTGCTCGTAAACGAACTTCTGATTCTTATCCAGCATGACCGGATCGTAACTGGTCTTCGTTCCATTCAAACGCGTGCGCGCGTCCACGTATTCCGCCGTGCGCGCGTCGAATTCAAAAATGGCGTTCTTGCCGCCGGCCTCAATTGCCATGTTCGCAATGGTCATGCGGTCGTCCATCGAGAGATTCGACGCCCCCGGTCCGTCGAACTGCAAAGCGCGGTAGGTTGCGCCGTCGAAACCGATCTCGCCGATGCAGTGCAGAATGATGTCTTTCGCCATCACGCCCGGCTGCATCTTGCCTTCGAGGCGGAAGTGCATCGTCTCGGGGACTTTGATGAGCAACTTGCCCGTGCCCATGACGAAGCCCGCGTCGGTGTTGCCGATGCCGGTGGCGAATTCGTTGAAGGCGCCCGCCATGCAGGTGTGCGAATCCGTGCCGAAAAGAATTTCGCCGGGCCGCGTATGGCCTTTCGCCGGCAGTGCGGTGTGACAAACGCCGGCGTACTGCGAGCCGAATTGTCGTTTGAGCATGCCCTTTGACGTATCGAAGTGCCACGAGCCGTCCGGGTCGTCAATCACGTCGTAAAAATAGGGCAGGCCCTGTTCCTTCACGAAGTCGCGGAGAATGTCCACGTTGCGATTCGACTTGGAGTCGGCGGTGAAAATGTAGTGATCGGGAATAATGACGACGCGGTGCTTGTCCCAGACCTTCGCCGTCTGGCCGAATTCGCGCTTGAACACGCCAATCGTCCCCGGCCCGCAGACATCGTGGGTCATCAACACGTCCGCCTGCACCCAAACATTGTCACCCGCCTGCACTGCGGGCTTGCCCGCCGCCCGTGCGAGGATTTTTTCAGTTAACGTCATAGCTGAGACAGGCTAGCGGACGAACGGAACGACTTCAACTCGTAAGGCAGGATCGCTTGGAACAAGGTTCTCCCCACGCTCCGCCAAGCGAGGGTGGCCCTTGAGCAAAATCCGGTGAGTCAGTTCCAGTGCCTTCGGGTCCATACTTCCACCATCAAGACCTATGAAAATCGGGTTCCACACCGACGCCTTTAATTCCGCCTATTGGTCCTTCGAGAAATGCCTTCAATGGGCGCAGAAGAACCGAGTTCATTACATCGAATGCGGTTTGATTGATGGCGTGAGCTGGATTCACGGGCTCGGTTACCAACCGCACGTTGCCCTGTACGAAGACCCCGTCCTGCTCCGCTGCAAAATGGAGAAGTATGGTGTGCAATTCTCGCAGGTGGACGCGGCCTATCCGCTCTCGCAAGCCGACGGCCCGCTGCGCGGCGTACCGTACGTGATGAAGGCCATCGCCTGGGCGGCACAAATCGGCTGCCCGTGCGTGGACACCACCGACGGCCTCCACGCACCCGAAGGGCTGAAGGATCCCGAAGCGATGGCGATGATGAAACGTAGCTACGAGCAGATCCTGCAGGTAGCCGAGGCGCACAAAATCATCGTGAACATTGAGCCGCATGGCTACTTCACCACCAACCCGGATCGTATGGCGGAGATGCTGGCGTTCGTCAAAAGCCCGTGGCTGCAAATGAACATGGACACGGGCAACACCTTCATCGCCGGGAATAATCCGGTAAAATTTCTCCAGCGCTTCCGCAAGCGGGTCAGCCACGTTCACGTGAAGGATGTCTCCGCGTCGCTCGCCGCCGCATTGCGGGGCAAGGACACGGGCATCGCCGTGAGCACCTGCTCGCTGGGCGGTGGCGTGAACGCGGACAACATCCGCAAGTGCCTCACGCTGCTGCGCGACGCCGGTTACGACGGTGTGTTGAGCATTGAGTGCGAGGGCCAGGGCGGCCCGATGATCGAGCAGTCCCTTACCTGGCTGCGCCAGTCGCTCAAAGCCCTTGGAATCAAAGAAACCGGTTAACCAAACTGCGTCCCACCATGAACCCACTGACCGAAATCACCCGCCGGACCTTCCTCAAAACCTCGGCGACGGCCGCTTCCGCCACCGCTTTGGGCGTGGGCTGCCAAACCAGGCCTAAGTCTGCCGCCGTCACGGCAACTGCCGCCACGCTCGCCGCCGTAACCCCCGTCCATGCGGCGGGTAGCGATGTTATCAAGGTGGGCATGATTGGCTGCGGCGGACGCAACTCGGGCGCCATCGTGGAGGCGCTCACCGCCGACAAGGGGGCGCGGCTCGTTGCCATGTGCGACATCTTCCTGGATCGCATCCAGGATAAGCTCACCCACATCCGCACCGCCAAACCTGACCAGGTGCAGGTGGATAGCGACCATTGTTTCACGGGGTTCGATGGCTACAAGCAAGTCATCGAGGCCTCGGACGTGGTCCTTATTGCCAACGCCGCGAAGTTCCATCCGCTCCACGCAAAAGCCGCGATCGAGGCGGGGAAGCACGTGTTTGTCGAGAAACCGCATGGCATTGATCCCTACGGCATCAAGCAACTGCAGCAGGCCTGCGAGTTGGCGTGCACCAAGAAGCTCAGTATCGTCTCCGGCCTCCATAGTCGTTATCACGCGGGCTACGCGGAAACGGTCAAGCGCATCCATGATGGCGAGATCGGCGAAGTCATTGCCATCGAAGAGAACTTCCTGCGCGCTCCCTACGGTATCACCGACCGTCAGCCGGGCCTGACCGAATTGGAATGGCAGTGCAGTTCGCAATACCACTTCACCTGGCTTTCGGGCGACGACGTGCCCCAATCCCTCGTTCACAACCTGGACCGCGCGCGCTGGGTGTTGCACGAACAGGTGCCGGTTAAATGCCACGGTCTCGGCGGGCGCTCGACGATGGTCGAGGGCAAATATGGCAATGTGTTTGATCATCACTCGGTGATTTATGAGCTGGAAAGTGGCGTGCGGATTTATGCGTTCTGTCGGACGACGACTGGCTGCTACGATGAATCGTCGAGCATCATCCTCGGTTCGAAAGGCCGGGCCTCGCTTTTGAACTGCCGCATCTGGGGCCAAAAGAACTGGCGCTGGCAGGGCGACTGCAATCCGTACCAAATTGAACATGACCGGCTGTTCGCCGCCATCCGCTCCGGCAATCCCATCAACAACGGCGACTACATGACGCGCAGCACCTTGACGACGATCATGGGTCAGATTTCCTGTTATACCGGCAAGGAGGTCACCTGGGAGGAGATAAACCATTCCGACTTCGCCTATGCGCCAAAGCCGGAGGATTGCCGCGACGGCATGACGCCACCGGTGATGCCAGGGGTGAGTGGTTCGTATCCGGTTTACATTCCGGGGCAGACGAAATTGATTTAAACAAACCGTAGCCGCCGACGCACAACCCGGAACTTATTGAATTCGATGAAGCTCAGAACCTATTCCATTCTCATGGCGCTAGGGTTGGCGGTTTACGCCACCTCTGCCGCCGACAAGGCCAGCATCCTGATTGTCACCGGTGTGGATTATCCCGCGCACCTTTGGCGGGTAACGGGGCCCACGTTGAAGCGCATCCTCGAAGCGGACCCACGTCTGGACGTGCGCCTCGTCGAAGACCCGCATTTCCTCGATTCCGCCGCGCTGACCAATTATGCGGCCGTGCTGCTGCACTTCCAGAATTGGGAAGTGCCCGGCCCAGGCGCAGCGGCGCGCGAGAATCTGCGGCGCTACGTGGCGAACGGCGGCGGATTGATGAGCGTGCATTTCGCCTGCGGGGCATGGCATGGGGAATGGCCGGAATTTCAGAACGTCGTGGGCCGCGTCTGGCACGGTTCGGGACCGGGCAAACCCCAGCACGACGCGCGCGGTCCGTTTGCGGTGCGCATCGTGGACAAATCGCATCCAGTCACCCGAGGGCTGAGCGATTTTGAAACCGACGACGAACTCTACACCTGCCTGACCGGCGACGCGCCGATCCATGTGCTTGCGGATGCGACGTCGAAAGTGGACAAACAGGATCATCCCATGGCCTTCGTCCGTGAATACGGTAAGGGTCGCGTGTTCCTGACCACGCTCGGCCACGACGTCAAAGCGTTCACCAACTCCTGTGTGCCACAGTTGATCCGCCAGGGCGGCGCGTGGACGGCGAAGCTGCCGGCGAAATAAGATTGGGGACGGCCCGCGCTTAAGGGCTCTGCTCCGCCGAAACATCAAACCGCTCGAAGAGCCAGCCCAGCAGCAGCACCCCCAATCCCGCTTCAACCGCCAGCACGATCGCCGTCGCGGCGGAGGCGGCGGGCACGGCCAGGGCCAACCCGGCGAATGACTTCACCGCGAACAGTACCAACGTGAAAACCAGCGCGGCGGGAAGCAAGGCAATGGCGAAGGCCAGAAATTGGCCGAGCGCGAAGATGAGTCTTTGCCCGGTGGCTTCGATGCCTTGCGTGGCGTCGCGGCCGAGCTGAAACCAGGAAGGAAACAGCAACACGGCGGCGTTCGGAATCAACAGGGAGATGGCATTCAACGCCGGCAGGATCATCGCTGTGCCGATGCCGATGGGCCAAACCAATCCGTTCCATTTGCCCAGGCTCTGGGCTAACGAGAGACAAACCACGGCGAGCGTCAGCAGGAGCCAGTGGATGGCGGTCAGAATTACGATCGGCGCGAGGATTTCCCCCAAAGCCACCTGCCAGCCGCGCAGCGGAAGCGCCTTCAGCACATCCGCCTGCGGCAAGTCCTGCCGGAAATCCTGTCGCACGATTTGCGGCCCGATGAGCAGCGCCCAGATGCCGACCGCCAGGGTGAACATCCCCGCGACGGCGAGCCAGTTGCCATCGGCCAGCACCCCGCGCATGGCAACCGCCATGGCGGTCAGGGAAACGAGGAGTATAATCCACAGTCGCGCGGTGAACCCCTGACCCGCGGCGATCAGGTTTTTCCAGAGCAAAGCCACCGCCGGCCAACCGACCGGACGCAAGGTGAAAGGTGGTCGTTTTACTTTGTGCTGCTGGTTTGCGTTCTGCCAGTTGCCGGCGCGAACGGCGGCGACTTTCTCCGCCAGTTTCTGGGAGGCTTCCAATGAGGCTTCTGCGAAGGCCACGTCCGAGCGGATGACCCACCAGTAATGAGCCACCAGGAGCAATGCCGCCGGACCGAGCGCGTGCAGAAACGCGATTCCGGTTGCGGCAAGATACGGTCGCACGACCAGCCGGAACGGAAACAGCACATACGGCAGCGGCCCGGAAACCAGGGCCTGCCGCAAGTATTGCTCGATCGCGGAGCGCCCGGTGAGGTCGGCATCCGTGAGCGGCGGCAGGGAGTGGACGGTCCAGGCCGCTGCCGCCCCAAACGCCGCCAGCGCAAGTCCAATTACGAAAAGCCGATGCATCCAATGCGAGATGCCCCGGTCAAGCAGCATCGTCCGTACGAACGATGCGCCGAGGAGGTGCAGGTTCAAAGTTGAAAGCACGATCCACCAGCCGGCGGCGAAAACCAGACACCGGCCGTCCCCACGGAACCCCCGCGAGACCAGGGCGAAGAAAATGGCCATGAACAGGATGCTTGCCTGCGACCGTAGCAATTTGAAATGGACCAGGCCGCTGCGGCTGATCGGCGCCGGAAAGAGGAAAGCAATCTCCGCTTCGGTGAAGGCCAGGGCCGCGCGTTTGCGCGGAACAATCCAGGCCAGCAAAACGATCCCGAACAAAATCAAGGCCCCGATGGATTCCCGCAGTGTGGGGTCCAGCGGGGTGGACGCTTCCGGGGTTGGCCCATGGCCGGAGCCGTGCGGCAGGAACATCCAGCGGAAAAAATAAAAGTAGAAATACAATCCCCCGACGATGGCGCCCGCCAGATACTTCGGTTGGCGGAGTCGTTTGAACCGCGTGACGAGGCGATTCCGCACCGACATTTGCCACAAGTAAAACAGCGCGGTCGTCATGCAGGCGGTGGCGGGGTTACTACGGGCGGCGCCGGCGGCGGTTCGGCGGTGGCACGGAGGAAGACCTCCTCCAGATCGTTGTCCGCGGATTCCTGCGAAAAGCGATTGCGGATCTCGGCGATCGAGCCGTCAATGACTTTGCCGCCCCGCTTGAGAATCAGAATGTGCGAACAAATCTGCTCGACCAGGTGCATCAGGTGCGAACTCAGGATAATGGCCGCCCCATCGCGGGCCCGCTTAAGAATCGAGTCCTTCATGCGCCGGATGCCCAGCGGATCCAGGCCAGTGAGCGGTTCGTCAAAGTAAATCACCCGGGGCGAATGGAGCAGACCGCAGGCGATGGCGAGTTTTTGCTTCATCCCGCGGGAGAGTTCGCCCGGGAGTTTGTCGCGCTTGTCGGCGATTTCGAGTTCCTCCAGGAGCGGCGTGGCGATTTCTTCCCAGTTCACGACCTGGTAAATCCGCGCGACGAAATTCAGATGCTGCCCGACGGTGAGGTAATCGAACAGCCGTGGTTCGTCGGTCATGAACGCCAGTTGTTTCTTGGCGGCGATCGGGTCGCGCGCCAGGTCATAGCCGCCCACCCGCACCGTGCCGCGCGTGGGTGGAATGATGCCGGCGAGGCAGCGCAACGTGGTGGTCTTGCCCGCACCGTTGGGCCCGACCAGACCCAGCACCTCGCCGGGCTGGACGGAAAACGTAAGCTGGTTCACCGCCACGAAGTCACCGTAGAGTTTGGTGAGGGCTTCGACTTGGATCATGCGGGTCCTGGGGTTGGGCTGCTCAATGTTGCTGGTGGCAGATCCTATCAGCAGTTGTGGAGGCCGTAAAGCGTGGGGCCCGGGCCCGAGTAAATCAGCCAAATGGATTTGCAGGATTGACGAAATATCACGCCACCCAAACAATCCGCGCAACTCGATTGATCCTCAGCCAAAAAGAATCCCCTATGAAAGGAAACACTCCACGGATCAAACCCATGACCTTCCGTCGTCTGTAGCCGCCGAGGTAGGGAGGCGAATGGAGCGCACCTCGAAAGGTGACCGCGTTCCCAGGTCGGCGGCTACGAAGTGAGTTAACGACTCGTTTAATGATGAAAAACCAATTCAACCAAGCCATCGAATGCCCGGCCGTGAAACCCGTCACCCGTCGTGAATTCATGCGCAAGACTGCGCTCACCGCCGGCGTCGTTGCCCTGACCGGCCCGTTCATTCGGACCACCCGCGCAGGCGAACCCGGCCCGAACGACAAGATCCGCGTCGGTCTCATCGGCTGTGGCGGCCAGGGCTGCCGGGATCTCCAATTCTTCCTCGATAATCCCGAGGTGGAGTGCCCCGTGGTCTGTGATGTTGACGACAGCCACCTGGCGGCCGGCGTGAAGGTTTGCACCGGCAAAGGGCGTTCGCAGCCGGCGACAGAGAAAGATTTTCGCCGCGTGCTTGAGCGTAAGGATCTCGACGCGGTCATTGTGGCCACGCCGGATCATTGGCATGCGTTGCCGACGATCATGGCCTGTCAGGCGGGCAAGGATGTGTATGTGGAAAAACCGTTGGCCAAGACCATTGCCGAAGGCCGCGCCATGGTTGCTGCCGCCCGTCGCCATAACCGCATTGTCCAAATGGGTTCGCAGTGGCGCAGTTGCAACCACATCATCGAGGCCGCCGAATTGGTGAAGTCCGGTAAGCTCGGCCAGATCAGCCTGGTCCGGGCTTGGGCGTGGCTGGACTGGCAACCGACGATGGGCCGGCCCGCCGATACGACCCCACCCGCCGGTCTGGACTACGATCTCTGGCTCGGGCCCGCCCCCAAGCGCCCCTACAACCCGAACCGCTGCCACTACAACTTCCGCTGGTTCTGGGATTACGCCGGCGGGTTGATGACCGACTGGGGCGTTCACCTGATCAACATGGCCCTGATGGGCATGGGCCCGGAAGCGCCCAAGAATGT
>JADLHS010000420.1 GCA_020848635.1 Limisphaerales bacterium | reverse complement strand
TTGGCGGCTTGCACCAGCAATTCAGCCTCCTCGCGCGTCCGCACCAGTGGTGCGACAACCCCGTGCGCACCGGCATCGAGGTAGCGTTTGACGAAGGCGTAATCCACCCCGTGCATGCGCACCAGCGCGGCGCACTTCGGGTGGCCGGAACGAATGGCTTGAAAAAGTTGTTGGGTTTGCGGCAAGTCCACCGCCGAGTGTTCGACATCCACGCACAGGAAATCAAAGCCACAAGCGGCCATCAGTTCCGCAACGATGGGACTGCCGCTATTGAGCCAACTGCCGATTACAGTCTCGCCTGCGCGCAGACGTTCACGCAAAGACGGGTTGAGTTTTGAATCGTTCATGATGGTTTGGCGCGCCGAATCGTTCGATCGCAATTTTAACGACCAATTTGAACACCTGTTCGTCACCTTCAATCCGGATTGCAGGACGGTGCGCGTCCAGCGGGGTGAAGATTGAGAAATAGCCGGGGGCGTTGACAGTCGTCGCCAGCGCTGGACCTGGCTTGTGATAGAGCACGTCCTTTTCAGAATCATATTCGCCATCGTTTGCCAAGGCGTCGCGCGATGCCCATTCAATGACCTCAGCGCCAGCCAAGGTGTAATGCAGGTCCACATATCGGCGGTGCGTTTCAAAGCGTGATTCCGCGGGGCTGACTGTGGTGCAACGGACTACCAAGGCATAAATTTGATCGCCATTCAATGCCAAGCGGCCTTCTTCAAGATCAGCTGGCAGTCCTCGAATCCACTCAACGGAATGCGCGACCGCGTGGCCAAGCGAGGCCAGCCCCATTGCTTCGAAACAATCAAGTTTGCCGTAGATCATAAATCTGTGCCTGTTCCCCAGTTCATCAAGATTCAGGGTTGCTGACTTTCCCACGCATACCCGTAAAGGAATGCCCGCTGGATTACGAATCGGATGCTTACTGCCTCGGGCGGGGCGTTTCTGCCTCCTTTCCAGTGCAGCGCGACTTTTCGATAGTCGCCGGTGATTGGTCGGCAATCGCCAATCGCAAAACCTGGAATCGGGCGACCATTCTGATCCAGCAATTCCGCTTGGAACATCCCGCCACGTTTGACGTGGACATTGACCATCAGTCGCCCACCGCTCGGGTTGCACGGATGCGTGATGGCTTCACCGATTGTCTTGCCTCCCGCCGAAGGCACCAAAGCCCACAATCGGTCGAATTGCCAGGTCGCGCGGCACAGCGCCGTGTTAAACGGAAGCGTGGGCTTCTGGATGCCGCTGACAAGTTCTCCACCGACCTCAATCTGGGGTTGGAGTCTGCTATCATGAATCTCTCCGTGAATTCCCTCAGAGCCAGCGTAATAAACATGCATCCGGCCATCCACAACGATGGGGTGATGCATCTGCCAGATCATGCCGCCGCCGTAATCACCGAGCGGTGGATTCGGTAATGCCGGGCGACGATCCGGGCGCCACCAGTGGATACCATCCCGTGAGGCGGCCAGTTGCAGGCACATCGTTTGAATGGAGGCGTCATAGTAATTGACCAGCGCCACGTAGCCGCCCTCCACTTTAACCGGGCAAATCTCCAGAAATTGGGCGTAGTCAGGATCGCGCCAATCTCGGGCCAGAACGAGAATGTCGTTCCCCCAGTCAGTGCCGTTGGGACTGGTGCGCCGAGTTACGCTGCGCAGGCCGCCGCGGGGATTGTTGTCGTAGGTGATGATCCGGTCTCCTTCCCGCAGCTTGGGATACGTTTTGAAATACGACACATAAGATCCGTCCGGTTCGCGATAGACATACGAGACATCGCCGCCACCGCCCACGGACGAGTGGATTGGCCCTTCAACCAGTTTCCAATCCTTCCCATCCTTCGACCGGTATCGGTAGTTTCCATGCCGTTCCTCGGGTCCGGGAAGGTGACCCACGCGGTTGGTCAGGCCCGCGAGTTTCGGCGACCGCATCACGAACATTTCGTAAGGCCATTCCTTGTTCGCCGGGTCAACGAGCACGGAGGCATACACTGCGGTGCCACCGGAATCAAAATCCAGGAGGATGTTAGACCAGTCATAACCCGGCCAACGCACGAACGACAGTTTTGGGCGATACCATTTGACGCCGTCTTTGCTTTCGAGGTACGTCAAGCGGCGCTGAGCCTCATGTTGAGACTTCAATCCCTCAAACCGCTCCTCGGCAGGTGTTGAAACCTGCCAAGCCTTCCACAATCCGTCAATCGGGTCGCGCAGGACCGTGCCATGCGCCATGACGCCCCCGGAATCCCAAGGCATCGCGGGTTCCAACAGAGGATGGTGGGATTCCGGCACTCCTTGTTCAACCCGCCAAGACACCAGTTGGAGGGACTCGAAATCATCGGGCATCAACAGCGGCAAGCGCTCTGCAGCGGCTGCTGCAAGCGCCAACATCAGGGTGCAGGCCGCTGGAGAGAGGGGCTTGGGAATTCTCAAGGAATTGGTCAGGTTGATTTACTTGCGTTTACACTTATTGGGGCCAAGCGCTTCATTCTCTCTGCCACGGGAAGTGCGGCTCGTGATCGGTCGCAGCGCATACCTCGCCAGCCACCGACGTGCGAAGGCGGGCATTAGGTCATCTCGAAACGATTCGCATCTGGTTTTCATGGTTGTAACGACGCACTCTGACACTTACGGAATGTTCTACAAAGGAAAGGATGACGAATATCGTTTCGTGATGACCAGGCGAATCACCAGTGCCCGGGGTCTCGCTTGAACGGTCAGGTCGAACCGGCTACACCCGGTGCCGGCTCGGACCTGGTTCGAGTTGCACTCGCGGGTAAAGCCGCCCCTCTCTGTGATGTCCGATTTCACGAAACGATATTCTTAACCATTCACTTTAGTGGCAACACCAGATAGGCGAGAATGGCGGAGTGAGCGCCAGTAAATCAGATGTGAATCATTTCGATTCGAGAAATAGAAATACCCGAGCTCCCACGCCGGCAGAGGGCGACGTGCACCATGCTGAGAAGCCGGATACGATGAAACGAGTTCTCATCACCAACGAGGTTCCCTCCGATGTGTTCGCGCCACTGGCGGGGACGGCGGAAGTGATTTTCGGTCCCAGCAACGGAAACCTGATGCCGCGCAACGAGGTGCTACAGTTGGGACCGACCCTTGACGGCATCATCAACCAAGGCGAATTGCGCGCCGACGCTGAATTGTTGGATCACTGTCCGCGTTTGCACATCGTGGCCAATATCGCGGCGGGCACGGAAAACCTCGATGGCGCGCTGATGGCCCAGCGCGGAGTTTGGGCAACCAACACGCCCGGTGTCTATTGTCAGGCCACCGCCGACCTGACTCTTGCGTTCTTGCTTTGCCTGGCACGCCGCGTTTTGCGTGCGGATGCATTTGTTCGTTCCGGCAAGTGGGACCAATTCCAACCGGGAGTCTGGGATGGTGACCTGCTGGAGGGACGCACGCTTGGGATTATTGGCTATGGGAGGATTGGAAAGGCGGTCGCACACCGGGCGCGAGCCTTCGGTATGAACATTGTTCATCATGGTCGCTCGCCCTCAGACGAACCCGGCTACCGTTCTCTCGACACGTTGTTGCAGGAGGCGGATTATGTGTCGCTGCACGTGCCACTCACACCCGAAACCCGCGGGCTTATGAATCGGATGCGGTTCGGTCAGATGAAGCGCGGGGCTTATTTTTTGAACATGGCGCGAGGCAAGACCACGGTTGAAGCGGACCTCGTCACGGCACTTGAATGTGGCCACCTAGCGGGAGCCGCGTTGGACGTGTTTGAAGATGAGCCAAAGGTGCATCCCAAGTTGCTGGCCATGCCGAATGTGGTCTTGGCGCCGCACATCGGCGGCGGCACGCATCAAAGCCGCCAGGCGGCCCGCTGTCTGGCCGTGGAAAATGTGGCCCGCGTATTGCGCGGCGAAGCTCCCATCACCCCAATCAACCTACCGATGTTAGCTGCTTCTACCCCACCGACGAATCCCGCCAGCCGCGCACTTCGCGAGAAAATCTACCCGCCGACGTGAGCAGCGCGAAACCGGAATGGGCAACGGACCTCCCTGGCCATATCTTTTCATTGGCCGTCTGCCGGACAAAGTTACTCAGCGCGCCAGTCGCCTGTTTTCGGCAGCTAACCGGTGATGATCACAATGTTCATTCCTTCGCACGCGTGTTTATGCCATGAAAATCACCCGCTATGAATTGTTCCAGAGTCCCCCACGCTGGCTGTTCCTGCGCATTGACACGGATGCGGGCATTGCGGGCTGGGGCGAACCGGTGATTGAAGGTCGGGCCGCGACCGTGCGCGCGGCCGTGGATGAGCTGATGGAGCAACTCATCGGCAAGAATCCATTGAACATTGAGGATCATTGGAATGCGCTTTATCGCGGCGGCTTTTACCGCGGCGGGCCCATCCTGATGAGCGCCATTTCCGGGATTGATCAGGCGTTGTGGGACATCAAGGGGAAACACCATAACACGCCGATTCACCAGTTGCTGGGCGGCAAGGCGCGGGATGCCATCCGTGTCTATTCGTGGATTGGCGGCGACCGCCCGGCGGACGTCGCAATGGCCGCGAAGGAAATGGCCGCGCACGGATTCACGGCCGTGAAGATGAACGCCACCGAAGAATTGCAGTATGTGGATTCTCACGAGCACATTGACCGCGCAGTCGAGCGGATCGCCGCCGTAAGGGAGGCGGTGGGACCAGCAATGGGAATCGGAATTGATTTTCACGGCCGCGTCCATAAACCGATGGCGAAGGTCCTAGTCAGGGAACTCGAACCATACCGCCCCATGTTCATTGAGGAACCAGTTCTCCCTGAAAACAACGAGGCCTTGCGCGAAATCGCCCGCCATACAAACATTCCCATCGCGACCGGCGAGCGGATGTTTTCCCGCTGGCAGTTCAAGGGACTGCTCACGGACGGCTACGTTGACATCATTCAACCCGATGTTTCCCATGCCGGGGGCATCACTGAGTGTAAGAAAATCATTTCGATGGCCGAAGCATTCGACGTTGCCGCTGCGCCTCATTGTCCGCTCGGCCCCATCGCCCTCGCTGCCTGCCTGCAAGTGGACGCGACCTGTCACAACGCATTTATCCAGGAGCAAAGCATTGGCATCCATTACAATCAAGGCAGCGAACTGCTGGACTACGTGAACAACAAAAGCGTCTTCCACTTCGAGAAAGGTTATGTGGCGATTCCGGAAGGTCCCGGACTGGGCATCACGATCAACGAAGAGCACGTCCGGGCGATGGCCAAGACCGGACATAACTGGCGCAATCCCCTCTGGCGGCACAAGGACGGCAGCGTCGCCGAATGGTAATTGGGTCAAATTTTGACGAACAGCATCCACTCACTATTTGCGCCCCAATGAACTCACCAAAAACTCCACTGCTTCTTTGCTGTGACTGGGGCACCACGTCTTTCCGACTGCAACTGGTCGAAGCGGACACGCTAAGGACAATGGCGAAGACGACCGAAGGGGAAGGGATACTGACAACCTTCCGCGCGTGGACTGCCAGTGGTCAACCCGAGTCGAACCGACTCATTTTCTATCTGGGAACCCTTCGTGATCGCATCGCGTCCCTTGAACACCAGACAGGACAATCCTTATCGGGCGTGCCACTGATTCTCTCCGGCATGGCATCAGCTTCCGTTGGCATGTGCGACATCGCATACCGAAAACTGCCGCTGGCCGTGGACGGCTCCGACCTGGAAATGGTAACGATGCCCGGGTCGCCCGAATTTCCTCACCCGTTTGCTATCGTGTCCGGTGCCTGCACCGATGCCGACGTGATGCGCGGGGAGGAAACCTTGCTGGTGGGGGCGCTCGCCAATCGTGCCATTGGCGATGACGCACGGTTAGTGATTCTTCCCGGCACTCATTCCAAACATGTTTCCATTCGGCGGGGTCGCGCCGTGAATATAGCGACCTACATGACCGGAGAATTTTTCGCGTTGCTCTCACAGCACAGCATTCTGGCCCAAACCGTGGGAGCCGACGGCAGTCTGGAGCAGGCGGATCATCGTGACAGTTTCATCGGCGGGGTCAGAGACGGTGTCAACGGCAACCTGCTCCACGATTGCTTCTCGATTCGAGCCCGCCATCTCTTGGGACATGCTTCCAAGTCATCCAACTTCCATCGTCTCTCCGGATTGTTGATTGGAGCGGAACTGAAGGAAATCACAACCCGCGAGCCGGCGGGCCTCTGGCTGGTGAGCGGGACGGAGTTGCAGCCATTCTACGCTGCCGCCATTCGGGCGCTGTTTCCGACCCTCCCGATTACAAGTTGCGACGCGGATGAGGCCCTGTTGCACGGGCAGCGAACGATTGCTCTGCGGGTTGGCTTGTTGCAGAACTTGCTGGAAACATCCTCC
>JADLHS010000419.1 GCA_020848635.1 Limisphaerales bacterium | reverse complement strand
CGATGGTTGCCATGACGGCGCTGCGGAGTTCAGAGAGGAGTGTTTTCATAGGTGTGAGATTGCTGTGTGGTTATCGGTGAGCGCGGTAGCGTCTTGGAGTGCGGCAGCCCTCTGCCGCTGTCGCAACGAAGCAAGCTGTGGAGAAATCGTGGACTTGATTGCAAACGAACGCCCCACAAAGCGCCAGAGGGCTGGCGCAGTCCAAGACCTCGCGGAAATACGTTCGCCGCTTCTGTGGTTCGGAGCGCCGATTTCCAAATCGGCGCGAACCGAGCCGACTTGGAAGTCGGCGCTCCGGTTCGTGGGGCGGGCGAGCGTCGAACACAGCAGCTTTCATAACTCAAACTAGTTTCAATGCGGTGATGATGACATCAATGGCTTTGATGCCGAGGAACGGGATAATCACGCCGCCGAGGCCGTAGATGAGCAGGTTGCGCTGGAGAATGGCGAGCGCGCCGATGGGTTTGTAGGCCACGCCGCGCAACGCCAGCGGGATCAACGCCACGATGATGAGCGCGTTGAAAATGATGGCGCTGAGGATCGCGCTTTGAGGAGACGCGAGTTTCATGATATTCAGCGGCGCGATGGCGGGGAACGTCGCCATGAGCATCGCGGGGATGATGGCGAAGTATTTCGCGATGTCGTTGGCGATGCTGAATGTGGTGAGCGAACCGCGCGTCATCAGGAGTTGTTTTCCGATCTCGACGATCTCAATGAGCTTCGTCGGATTGCTGTCGAGGTCCACCATGTTGCCGGCTTCGCGTGCGGCTTGTGTGCCGGTGTTCATCGCGACACCGACGTCGGCCTGGGCGAGAGCGGGCGCGTCGTTCGTGCCGTCGCCGGTCATGGCGACGAGGTGACCGGCGGCTTGTTCGTCACGGATGCGTTTCAATTTCGCCTCGGGCGTGGCTTGCGCCATGAAATCGTCCACGCCGGATTCGGCAGCGATGGCGGCGGCGGTGAGCGGATTGTCGCCGGTGATCATCACGGTCTTGATGCCCATCTTGCGGAGTTGGGCGAAGCGTTCTTTGATGCCGCCTTTGACGACGTCCTTGAGTTGAATCACGCCGAGCACTACGTGACCCTCGGCGACGACGAGCGGTGTGCCGCCTGCGCGGGAAACATTTTCCACGGCTTGCGTGATGGCTGGCGGAAATGAGCCACCGAGTTTGTCCATGTAAACCTTGATGGATTCCGCCGCGCCTTTGCGGATGGAGCGGGCCGCGCCGCCGTTGGCTGGAAAATCCACGCCGCTCATGCGCGTCTGCGCGGTGAACGGAACAAACGTGGCGTGTGGCGCGGCAACTTCGCGGCCGCGCAGGCCAAACTTTTCCTTTGCTAGTACCACGATGCTGCGGCCTTCGGGGGTTTCGTCTGCGAGCGACGCGAGTTGCGCGGCGTCGGCGAGGCGTTCAACTTTAACGCCAGGCGCGGGAATGAAATCGCTGGCCATGCGGTTGCCGAGCGTGATTGTGCCGGTCTTGTCGAGCAGCAACACGTCCACGTCGCCGGCAGCTTCGACGGCGCGACCGCTCGTGGCCATGACGTTGCGGCGGATGAGGCGGTCAATGCCGCTGATGCCGATGGCGCTCAGGAGACCGCCGATGGTGGTCGGAATCAAACACACGAGCAGCGCAATCAGCACGGGCACGGAGAACACGACACCGGAATAAATGCCGAACGGCTTGAGCGTCACGCACACGAGCAGGAAGATCAACGTGAGCGCCGAGAGCAGAATGGTGAGCGCGATTTCGTTGGGCGTCTTCTGGCGTTTTGCGCCTTCGACCATCGAGATCATGCGGTCGAGGAAGCCGTGGCCTTTTTCGGCGGTGACGCGGATGACGATGCGGTCGCTGATGACGCGCGTGCCGCCGGTGACAGCGCTGCGGTCGCCGCCGCTCTCACGAATGACGGGCGCGGATTCGCCGGTGATGGCAGCTTCGTCCACGCTGGCGATGCCTTCGGTGACTTCGCCGTCGGCGGGGATCACATCGTTTGCTTCGCACACGACGAGATCGCCCTTTTGCAATTCCGGCGCGGGAACTTTTTCCTCACGACCATTCTTCAAGCGACGGGCCATCGTGTCCTTGCGCGCTTTGCGCAAGCTGTCGGCCTGGGCTTTGCCGCGACCTTCGGCGACGGCTTCGGCGAAGTTGGCGAAGAGCACGGTGAACCACAGCCAGATTGCGAGTTGCAGAATGAAGCTGCGTTCGCTTGCGGGTGCGGTGAAGATGCCAACCGTCGTCAGCACAGCGCCGACCTGCGTCACGAACATGACGGGGTTCTTAATCATCAGCCGCGGGTTGAGCTTCTTGAACGAGTCGCCCAACGCCGGCCCGACGATGTTCCAGTCAAAGAGAGAGGGAGCTTTGTGAGTCATAAAACTTTCGCGTTGTCGTTAAAACAATTTCCCCTGCAGCATCAGGAAGTGCTCGACGATTGGGCCGAGCGCCAGCACGGGCAAAAAGTTCAATGCGCCGACCAGCAGGATGGTGCCGAGTAGCAACACAACGAACGTTCCGCCCGAAACCGGGAACGTGCCCGCGCTGGGCGGCGCGATTCTCTTTTGCACGAGCGATCCGGCCATTGCCATGATCGGCACGATCATCAGGAAGCGACCAATGAGCATCGCGAGTCCGAGCGTGGTGTTATACCACGGCGTGTTTGCGGTGAGCCCGGCGAACGCGCTGCCGTTGTTGCCGGTGGCGGAACTGAAGGCGTAAAGCATTTCGCTGAGGCCGTGCGGGCCGGCGTTGTTCAAGCCGGCCTTGCCCCACTCGCTCACCGCCGCCCAAGCCGTGAAGCCGAGAATGGAGATGCACAACACGAGCAAGGCCAGCATCGCCATCTTGACCTCGAAGGACTGGATTTTCTTGCCGAGATATTCCGGTGTGCGCCCGACCATCAGCCCAGCGATGAACACGGCGAGCACGACGAAGACGAGCATTCCGTAGAGTCCCGCACCCACGCCACCGAAAATGATTTCGCCTAGCTGCATGTTGAACAGCGGCACGAAACCACCGAGCGCGGTGAACGAGTCGTGCATTGAATTGACCGCCCCACACGACGCGTCGGTGGTGACCGTGGCGAACAATGCGGAATTGAAGACGCCGAAGCGGACTTCCTTGCCTTCCATGTTGCCGTCGGCGGTGGCGAGGCCGAGTTGTTGATGGATGGGATTGCCGTTGGCCTCGGCCCACCAGCAGAAGATGACGCCGGCGAGGAACAGCGCGGTCATCGCGCTCCACACTGCCCAGCCATGCTTCTGGTTCTTGACCATGCGGCCCAGGTAATACGTCAGCCCACTGCCGATGCTGAAGATCGAGAGCATCTGGAGAAAGTTGGACAACGGCGTGGGATTTTCGAACGGATGCGCGGCGTTGGCGTTGACGTAGCCGCCGCCGTTCGTGCCGAGCATTTTGATGGCGACTTGCGACGCCATCGGGCCTTGGACGATGAGTTGTTCGTCCACGGTCTGATCTTCCATGACCGCTTTGCCGTCCTTGTCCACGACCGGCTGGCCTTTGTCGTCCATCTTGGCCACGGAAATCCTATATGGCTCAACGAGCTTGGCCTTCGTGTACGGCTTGAAGTTTTGGATCATGCCTTGCGACACGAGAAAGATCGCGAACACCAGACAGAGCGGCACGAGCAGGTAATACGTGACGCGCACGAGGTCCACCCAGAAGTTGCCGAGCGTCTTGGCCGTGTGGCGCGCGACACCACGCACGAGCGCAGCGGCGAGGCCGATGCCGACGGCGGCAGAGACGAAGTTGTGAACCGTCAGCGCGACCATTTGTGAGAGATACGACATGGTGGATTCGCCGCTGTAGCTCTGCCAGTTGGTATTGGTAGTGAAACTGACGGCGGTGTTGAACGCGAGATGCGGCGAGAGCGGGCCGAGTCCTTGCGGGTTGAGCGGCAGGAGATGTTGCAGTCGCAGGATCGCGTAGGTGAACAAGCAACTTACCAGACTGAACAGCAGCATGGCGAAAGTGTATTGTTTCCAATCGTGCTCCTTGCCCGCGTCCACGCCGAGCAGGCGATAGGTAAGCCGCTCGAAAGGTTTCAGCATCGGATCGAGCCAGGTCTTGCCGTTGGCATCGAGGACGCGCATGAGGTAAAGGCCCATCGGTTTCGTGATCGCGGCGAGCGCGATGACAAAGAGGGCGAGTTGAATCCAGCCGGAGGAGTTCATAGTGGTGGGTTAAAAGTTCTCCGGAAGCACCATCGCGTAAAACAAATACGCAAATAGTCCGAGGGCGATCAGCCCGATGATGAGATTTTCCATGATTGCTCCTAGAGATTCTCGCAGAAGCGACCGTAAAGGCTGCTGGCGACAAAGAACGCTAAAACAATTCCAACAAAGATCAGGTCAGTCATAAAGTTGTTCGATTCGACATTCATTGCGCCCTGAAGATGGCGTTGTCCAGGAGCGGGGTATAGTTAAAGCCGGGCCCAGAGGTATTAAGAAATTGTTAAAACATGTGTCGCCAGATTTGCGGCCAAGTGCGCGCGTCCCGGAGAACTGCACGGCACGAGCGGAATTGCCGGGTTTGATCTTGACCAGTTCGCCGGCCCCGCCCAGATTTGCGGCATGATGTTACCCCAACGCTTATCAAGAATTGGCGCCGCCGGGCTCCTGCTGGCCGGGGCTTTTGCCGCGGTCGCCGCTGAAAACACTGTCGCCCCCGCCTCGAACGCTGGCGTGCAGATCGTTCAATTGACCAACCGGCTTCGCGTGGATATCAACGGCCAGCTCTTCACCGAGTATTATTTCCTGGGTGTGCCCCGCCCGTTTTGCTATCCGGTGCAGGGCCCCGGCGATCTGCCCATGACGCGCAATTGGCCGATGAAAGACGTCCCCGGTGAGGCCAAGGATCACAAACACCACCGCTCGATGTGGTTTACGCATGGCTCGGTCAACGGCCTGGATTTCTGGAGCGAAGACAAGGACTTCGGGAAGATCATCCATGACGGCTTCGTTCAGGTCGCCTCCGGGGCGGACGCGGGGGTGATCCAGACCCGCAACAAATGGGTGGCAAAGGACGGCACAGTGGTTTGCACGGATGAACGGACGCTCCGCATCTACAACCGGCCGGCTACCGAACGCCTGCTGGACTTCGAGATCACGATTCATGCCTCGAATGGCGAACTGACCTTCGGCGATACGAAGGAAGGCACGATGGCCGTCCGCCTCAACGAAACCATGCGGCTCAAGCCCAACAAGGAAAACACCGGCAAGCCCCCTGGTCACATCGTCAATAGCGAGGGCGTACGGGACGACGCGACGTGGGGCAAGCGTGCCGAGTGGTGTGATTACTACGGGCCGGTCGAGGGCAAGACGGTCGGGATTGCGATTTTCGACAATCCGGCCAACCCGCGGTATCCGACCTGGTGGCATGTCCGGGATTATGGGCTGTTTGCCGCGAATCCCTTCGGCCAGCATGACTTTGAGAATTTGAAGGACAACAAAACCGCCGGCAATCTGGTCGTTCCGGCCGGCCAGAGCGTGACCTTCCGCTACCGCGTTTACATGCACGAGGGCGATGACCAGCAAGCCGGCGTGGCCACGCGTTACGCCGAGTATTTGAAAGCCGCCGCCAAACAAACCAAATAAGCCGTCCCCGTTTTACGTCAACTCCTCCACTATTTATGAAAACCATGGATCGTCGTTCCTTCCTCAAAACCTCCGCGCTCGCCGGCGCTTCCGTTGGCCTGCTGCCAATGCTCGGATGTAAATCCACAACTTCAACGGTCCACACTCGCGTCCGCGGGGCGAACGAAGATATTCGCGTGGCCGTGGTGGGCTTCAACGGCCGGGGCAGAAGCCACATCTCCGGTTACCGGGATTTGAAGGGGGTCCGCATCGTCGCGCTCTGCGACGTGGACCAGAACGTTTTGAACAAAGGCGTCAAGGAATTCAAGGATCGCGGCGAGACCGTCACCGGCTATCAGGATATTCGCAAGCTGCTGGAAAATCCGGACATTGACGTGGTGAGTCTCGCCACGCCGAACCATTGGCATGCCCTCGGCACGATTTGGGCCGTTCAGGCGGGCAAGGACGTTTACACCGAGAAACCCGCCTCCCATAACATTTTTGAAGGCCGACAGACCGTCGCCGCCGCGCGGAAGTACGACCGCATGGTCCAGACTGGTTCGCAGTGTCGCTCCAGCGTCGGCCTCCAGGAAGCGATCGCCTGGCTGAACGCCGGTAATCTCGGCAAAATCATCCGCGCCCGCGGGCTTTGTTACAAACGCCGCGCCAGCATCGGGAAGGCGGAGCAGCCGCTGGTCATCCCGCCTACCATTGACTACGATCTGTGGTGCGGCCCGGCACCCAAGGAAGTGCCGCTGATGCGTAAGAAGCTGCACTACGACTGGCACTGGGTCTGGCCCAGCGGCAACGGTGATCTCGGCAACCAGGGCGTTCACCAGATGGACATCGCCCGCTGGGTACTTGGCGAAAACGAACTCGCGCCCACGTCCTTCAGCATCGGCGGCCGGCTCGGTTACGAAGACGACGGCACTACGCCCAATACGCAGATTGTCCTCCACAACTACAAAAAGGCGCCCCTCCTGTTTGAAGTGCGCGGCCTGCCGGCCAGCAGCACCTCGGACAAGATGGACAATTATCATGGCGCCAGCATTGGCGTGGTGGTGGATTGTGAGGGCGGCCGCGTTGTCATCCCAAGCTACGAGACCGCCCTCGTGTTCGACAAGGCGGGCACGGAGATCAAGAAATTCAGCGAAGGCGGCGATCACTTTGCCAACTTCATCAAGGCCGTCCGTAGCCGCAAGCACACCGATCTGAACGCCGACATCCAGGACGGGCATCTTTCCGCCGCGCTCTGCCACACCGCCAATATTTCGTACCGCCTCGGCAAGAAACATTCGCCCGACGAAATGCGCGATGCCGTCCGGAACAATCCGGAAATGGCCGAAATGTTGGGCCGCATGGACGAACACCTCGCCGCCAACCAGGTGGACTTGAAGAAAACTCCCGCCACCCTGGGAGAAATATTGAAACTGGATGTGGCGAAGGAAACCTTCATCGGCAACCGTGCCGCGAGTCAATTGCGTACGCGCGATTACCGGACACCCTTCGTCGTGCCGGAGAAGGTTTAGGCCGGTGGGCTGGGCGTGTGATTCATAAACGCCAGGAAGTTTTTGAGAGTTGGTGACGGTCCTGAATGTGCCTTATGAATGCAGCGTGGAGGGACAGCTCGGCGTCCATCGTCGGTTGGCCTCCAACATCGCACGATTGGATTTTATGAAGACAATTCACATTCTCACACTGGCCTTTGGTGGAGTTTTGCTTTCGGGCTGCGCCAAGATGCCCATGGGTGTCACGTCAACGATGGCAACCGCAGATTATGCAGCCAGAGAGCCAATCGCCACGTCCCTCTTTCCCTCGGACCAAGCGGTTTTGGGAGAGGAGGCGGTGGGGCGAATCCTTTCGAGCAAACTGGAGCTTCCGGCGAAGGCGAAGTTGGCAGTCATGAAGTTTCCTGAGGCCGAGGGATCTAGGTATCGCGGCCGGTATTATTGGCGAGACGAAGAGTATCTGAAGCTGCAGCAAGAACAGATGGAAGCGCTATCGAAGACGCTCCTAGTGTCGGATCAGATTATGGAAGTGACCCCGCTGCCTTCCCTCATGACGCCGAATCGAGTGTCGATTCCGGTTCTGCGGGAGGCAGCGGTGAGAATGCAGGCGGATCTTTTGCTGGTCTTTCGAGTTGGGAGCGACACGTATTCGCAGTATCGAACGTTTGCCAAAGACAAGGTGAAGGCATACAGCACATGCGAGCTGGTGCTCTTGGACGTTCGGACGGGCTTGGTCCCATTCACGCGCGTCGTGAGTTCAGAACGGTTAGAGCTGAAGCAGTCCGCCGACCTTGATCTTTCAGAAACGATGCGCCGAGCCGAACAGGCGTCTGCTGCTGAGGCGTTGAAAGTTTCTGCGGAAGATTTGGCCAGCTTCCTCAAGTCGGTACCGAGGAAGGGCAACTAAACAGTCTCGGTTGAGTTTTCATTGTTCTCTGTGGGAGGAATGAGACCGTTTTGACCGTCATGCCGATGAAATCATTTTTGCGAACGCTAGTCCTGAGTGGTGGGGTCAGTCTGGCCCTGGCCGGGCCTCCGCCGGAAATCGCCGAACCACTGCGGGTCCTGCGCGCCGTCGGCCCGGAAGGGCAGGGCAATGCCGCCGCGTCCGCCGCGTGGAAGAAACTGGCCGCCGGCAACGCGTCCACCCTCGTGCCGCTGCTGGTGGCGATGGACGGCGCGAATGATTACGCGTTGAACTGGCTGCGCGCCGCCGTGGATGCCGTCGCTGGCCGAGAATTGACGGCGGGCCACCCACTGCCGGTGCCGGAACTGAAGCAGTTTCTCCGGATGACGGAACACAATCCCCGCGCCCGCCGCCTGGCCTTCGAGTTGGTGGCCCGGACGGATCCGGCCACCGCCGATCAACTGCTCGCCGGCATGTTGAACGATCCCAGCCTGGAACTCCGCCGCGATGCCGTGCAAAAGTTGGTTGACCAGGCCGATCAGGCCATTGCCCGCACCAACCCGGTCGTTGCCGCCCCGCTCCTGCAATCGGCGCTGCGTTCCGCGCGAGATGTGACGCAAATTGAAGGGATTGCCGATAAGCTCAAAGGGCTGGGCCAGCCCGTGGACTTGCAGAAGCATTTTGGTTTCCTGAGCGAATGGAAGGTGATCGGCCCGTTCGACAACACCGGTAATCAGGGTTTTGAAACGGCGTATCCGCCGGAATTGAAAATTGATCTGACAGCGGAGTATGACGGCAAGAAGGGCAAGGTCCGTTGGCAGGATTACGTCACCACCCACAAGTACGGCATGGTGGACATGAACCAGCCGTGCGGCAAACTCAAGGAGGTGACGGCCTATGCAACGACGGATGTTTTCTCGAATCGGGCGCAGCCGGTGGAGTTGCGGCTCGGGGGCAAGAACTCCTGGCGGGTGTGGTTGAACGGCAAGCTGCTCTTCGCCCACGACGAGTACCACACCAACACGGAGATTGATCAATACATCATGCGCGCCCAGCTCCAGCCGGGACGCAACACGCTCCTCGTGAAAGTCTGTCAGAACGAGGAGGTCAAGGAATGGACCGAGGAATGGGAATTTCAACTGCGGATAACCGACGCCCTCGGCACGCCGATCGTTTTCACGCGGCCACCGTGCAGCGCCGACGGCCAAACAATCAAAAATTAGAAGGGAAAATTGCCCCTGATGACCTTCTGGATTTTCCATTTTTCATTTTGAATTGAACACACCGCCAGGCAACCAAGCCCCGAGCAACTGATGAACTTGAAATCACATTCCGTGAACCGCAAGGCAGGGCGCGTTACTCCGCGCGCGCCGTTTGGATTCTTGGGGGAAGTCTGCGGCGCGCACGGAGTGACGCGCCCTACCACCGCCCTGGTTTCCGGTTCGCATTTCGCGAAAGCCTTTCACGCATGGAGTCTCTGTCTGCTGCTCGCCGCGAGCACCGCGCTTTACGGCTCTGACTGGCGGCGATTCCGCGGGCCGCATGGCAACGGAGCTGCGGACGCGGCCCCCGTCCCGGCTGTGCTCGATGCCACCAACAGCATTGCCTGGAAAAGCAATTTGCCCGGCCGCGGACTGTCCAGTCCCATCATCGTCGGCGACCGCGTATTCGTGACTTGTTCCAGTGGATTGAGCCAGCAACGGCTGCACGTCATCTGTTTTAACGCGACGGATGGGGCGAAACTTTGGGAGCGTCAGTTCTGGGCCACCGGGCGCACGATGTGCCACGAGAAGACCGCCGTCGCCGCGCCCACGCCGGCCAGTGACGGGGAACATATCGTCGCAATTTTTTCCTCGAACGACATCGTCTGTTTGGACCTTGCGGGCAACCTGATTTGGTTTCGGGGGTTGGGTCGGGATTATCCCCATGCCAGCAACAGTCTCGGCATGACCTCATCCCTCTTGATTGCCGGCGGCGTGGTCGTGGCCCAGGTGGAAAGTCAGAGCGAGGCCTTCACCGCCGGACTGGAGTTGGCCACCGGCATGAACCGGTGGAAAATTACCCGCTCGCGGGGACCGAACTGGACGTCCCCCGTTCTGCTTCAAACCGGCGGCGCAGAACTCGTTGCCCTGCAATCCGCCCGTGGCATCGTCGCCATCGAGCCCGCCACCGGCCAGACGGTGTGGAGTTATACCAACAAGACCTCGGCCACACCTTCCAGCAGTCTTAACGGCAGTACGCTCCTGGTTCCTTCCCAAGGCCTGACGGCGCTGGGGTTCGGCAGTGGTGAACCCGTGCCCAAACAACTCTGGCGTTCCGGCCAGCTTAACCCGGGCACGCCGAGCCCAGCCGTGCTTCGGGACAAAGTATTTGCCCTGAATGATGGCGGGGTGTTGACGTGCGGCAATGCCGCCACCGGCGAGCGACTGTGGCAACTCCGGCTGAAAGGGCCCTTTAGCGCGTCCCCGGTGGTGGCCGGACAATTCCTGTATTGCGTGAATGAAAAGGGGCTGGCCCAGGTGGTGGACACCACTAAGCCGGAGGGCGAAGTCGTCAGCGAGCTCGATCTCGGCGAAACCGTCCTGAGCACGCCCTCCATCGCCCACGGCGCGATCTATTTCCGGAGCGACGGGCGACTGTGGAAGTTCGGCAAATCTTGACCCGGTTTCCGTTGACGCCGGCCCGCCGCCGCCAAACAATCGGCGCATGAAGATTCATTGTCTCGCTGCCGTCCTGTTCCTCACCGTCGCTTCCGCCTTCGGGGTTATGCCCAAACCGACGGGGCGTTGGATGCAAAAGGATTTCCTCATCACGTTCTGGTGTCCACCGCCGGCCACGGATGAGAATCTCGCCGCTGTGGCGTCGGAAGGTTTTAACCTGACCTGGACCCCGGCGGAAGGCCTCGACGTGGCAGCCCGCCACGGGTTGCGCGCCATGTTGACGAGCGACCTGCTTAAACCGGAGACGCTCGACGACGCAGCCAAGCGGGCGGAACTGGATGCGCTCATTGCGCGGGTGCAAAACCATCCGGCGCTCGAAGCGTATTACCTCACGGACGAGCCGGGCGCGGGTGCGTTTCCTGGCCTTGGCAAACTGGTTGCCTACCTGCGCGAACGCGACCCGTCGCACCTGGCCTACATCAATCTCTATCCCACCTATGCGAACGAGCAGCAACTCGGGGTCAGTGCCGATGCCGCCGAGCGCGCCAAAGTCGGCCAGCCCACTGATTCCGGTGCCATCGCCACCGATTCCGGAACGATTGTACGCTATCGCAAACACCTTAACCAGTTCATCGAAACGGTCAGGCCTGACCTCCTCAGCTACGACCATTATCACTTTCTAAAGGAGACCGACGGCCGGGAGAAGGACGGCAAGGAATACTTCCTGAACCTCGCAATGATTCGGGCGGCGGCGTTGGGGGCGGAGCGGCCCTTCCTGAACATCATCCAGTCCGATACGATTATTAAAACCTGGCGGCTACCCAACGCCAATGAACTGCGCTGGCTGGTCTTCACCACCATGGCCTACGGCGGCCGCGGCATCAGCTATTTCACGTATTGGGGACCGAAGGAATACAACGGCCTTTATCAGGACGGCAAACCGGCACCTTTGATCAAAGACGTTGCGGCGTTGAACAAGGAGATTGCGAAATTCGGTCCGGCGCTCATGGAATTGAACTCTATCGGCGTCTATCACACCGCCCCATTGCCGTATGGCGGGGAGGCCGTGCCTGCCAACTCGCCGGTGCAGTTCCTGGGTGAAGGCGAATTCGTGCTCGGTTTGTTCGGTCCGGCGGCGCAGACTCAAGCGTTCATGATCGTCAACCGGAATTACAAACACGAAATCGAAACGACAGTGAAAATCACCCTGCCCGGCCGAAAGCTCGAGGAACTCGACCGTCGAACCGGTAAATGGACCCGCAGCAAAAGCCTGAGCGGAAAACGCACGGTGAGACTCAAGCTTGCGCCCGGTGACGGAAGATTATTCCGCGTTTTACCATGAACCATGGTCGAGGCACGTTGTCCGGTGGGCGGCGAAAATAAATCTTTCGGAAATCAATTAGCCTCACATCCAGCCCCATCCCAGCTTTCTCCCCGGTAAAGAAAGTCCGAATGAGGGCGGTTCAGACCCAAAACCCTGACGCTTTCACAGGCGACTTTGTTGGCCGATGAGCATTTGTACCAAGCCGTGTGCTAGTATTGGCAGCCATACCATTCGTCGAAGCACCATACGCGCTCCACGCATCACTAACGACAACCGCGCCCAAATCATTCGCAAAGCGGTTCAGGCGGTTTCCGGTCACATGCAGATGGAAGTGCTCGTCCGCGCCTCGCCAGCGCACGAACAGATTTTCCTTGGTTGGCCACAGTTCTAGCGGAAAGGGGTTGCTCAACCCGTAAATGGGGCGCGCATCGCGCGGCACCGCATGCGGTTGGCTTCGCCATCGCCCACAAACTCAGCGTGGATCAGATCGAACTTCAGGTTTCGTTTTAGTTGTTCGCAGATGTCGGCCGCGAGGCAGATGTTCATGGAACGATACATGACCTCGGGATTCGCCACCGTCGGGCGACGCGAACGGATGCAGTCGAAGAAGTCCCGCACATGGTTCATCGGCCGTTGGGTCCGGGCCATATATTCCGCCACCACTTTGCGGTATTCACCCAACAGCGCCGGCGTGGAGACCTCGGGTGCTGAATAACCGTCAGCGGCCGCGGCCCATCCTTCCGGGCCCTCGAACCGCTCCCCACACGCGCCATGCCAATACTGGCACGGCTCCCAAACCGATCCGGTCACGCGGAACAGCACTAGTTTCACTCCGTTGGACAAGCGCGTTACCATCGTGGCATCCGGCCCGGCATACTCGAACTCGATGGAGGTCACTTTCGTCATGTCGAGACCGGCGAGGGCTTGGGCCACCGTGTGCGCGCCCCACATTGCGACATCCGTGGCGAAATCATGAAAATGATACCACCCGGAGCTCAGATATCCGCGGTTGTAAGGCCTCCAGGGACAGGGCCCGAGGAATAGATCCCAGTCCAGTTCCGCCTTGAGCGGTTCCGGTTCTGCCGGCAGCCAGTCTTGCCGCAAGCCGTCACGCCAACGACAGTCCGCATAAACCGTTTGCACCGGGCCCAGCCGTCCGGAGCGCGCCATTTCGATGGCGAAGACATGATTCGGCTCGCTGAGCCGCTGGGCCCCGGTTTGATAAACCCGGCCATACCGCCGGGCGGTATCCACGACCATCTGACCCTGCGCCATCGTCAGACAGGCCGGCTTCTCACAATAAACATCCTTCCCCGCCCGCATCGCCAGGACCGAGGCGAGCGCGTGCCAGCGGTCGCCGGTGGCAATCAACACCGCCTCCACATCGGTCCGCTCGGCCAAGAGTTGGCGCAGATCGCCATACATGGCACAATCCTGATTGTCCTGTTTACCGTCCACCAGTTGCTTGGCCGCTTCACGCCGGCCTTTCAGCACATCACAGACCGCCACACACTGCACATCCCGCTCGTTCAACATGAAACCCAAATCATAGGAACCGCGACCCCCAATTCCGATTCCGCCCAGCACGATGCGTTCGCTGGGCGCAACGGCGCCATCGCGCCCCAGCGCCGAGGCCGGGATATAGTACGGCAGCGCCACCGCGCTGGCCGCCATCGCTCCCCGGGTCAGGAACCGCCGACGAGTGAGGGTTGGACTGGGGTTCTTGCTCATACGAATCTTCCTTTGTTGGTTTGGTTTCATGGCGTCATTCGAACCGGCAACCGCTTCGGCACCACAGGGTGGAAACCTCGCTGGAGTGGCAAAACGCTGATGCGGCTTCACGATGTTGGAATATCAGCACCCAGCATGGCCGTTGGCGAGTGGAAATTTGAGTGGGTATTTTTGCGCGGGCCGTGGTGATTCGACCTGCAAGGTGCTGAAAACCGAGCGCGAATGGGTCCATTGTAGGTTGGGTGGACGGGCCAATCCCTGCTTGTGATCGGTCCTCAGTCCCGCAGCCGCGTCACGCCGGAACACCCCGAAGTTGGATCACGCCCTGAGCATTCGTCATTCTGTGTTCCCCTCCAGCCGCCGTCCCCCCGGTGCCACCCGCTAATGACGCATATTGACTCCCAAGATTGCCGCTCGAAAGAATCCGGCTCGACTCGCACCGCTTCGATACCGCGCCGACTTTTCGTTTTCCAGCCCGGCACAAAAAAGAGCCTGGCCAACCCGCCAGCCAGACTCTTTCATCCCAAACAGAATCCTATGAAAATCCTAACGTAATAACAGACCGCGCCGCCGCCGATTCGTTCAAAGAAATCTTTTGCGCCGTGCGCGCCCATTTGCCGCTAGCACTCTTCCACGAATGAATGAGCTTGCCGCAGGTCGGCCGGATGCCGAAGGTGTCGCGCCTGCGAGCCTTGTGAACCATATGCCCGAGTCGGCTTTCCATCGGTTGAATCCGAAAAAATTGAGGTTGAGCAAATGGACGGCGGTGCATCCTCGCAATCAGGAAAAACACTTTCTGGTCACCCGAGTGATCAACCCGAAAGCGCCGGCCGACCGGATTGAACAGGTGGTGATGGAGGCGGTGTTGACCCGTCGCCATTTCACCCTGAGTTGGACCGGGCTGGCCGACAAAAAACAGTGGCTGCTGGGCTGGCTCTGAAAGGGATGTTTTCCGCTTGGTGGTTTCCGCGCTTTGTCTTGTCCGGTTGCCGCGTGATTTCGGCTCTCCGTGCGCGTTCCGTTGACTGCCATGAAGAGGGTGTGCAGGAATTGGGTTGAATTTGAATGTACCCCCCTCATCCCGTCACGGCGTCTCTTACGGCGGGCTTTC
Organism: Limisphaerales bacterium; assembly: GCA_020848635.1. Classification (GTDB taxonomy): domain Bacteria; phylum Verrucomicrobiota; class Verrucomicrobiia; order Limisphaerales; family JADLHS01; genus JADLHS01. Next base: position 3,492 of record JADLHS010000419.1, on the reverse strand, counting down.
GGTACAAAGAGAAAGGCCGGGTAACAAGTCCGGCCTTTTCACACACGGCACTGAGAACGCAGCACCAAACAACGATGACAGCATAGTCTCGTCCCGATCTCACACCAGTCCCCATTACGGGGGACACGCCCCAATCCCATTCCTCCATCCCAATCTTCCCAAGCTCATTGCCCCACTCTTCGTTCCTGTGCCCTCGCACAAGGAAGAGACTGCCTTCGAGCAGTTCACTGCCGGTTGCTAAAGTTTCGCAAAGGCCGCGTCGAACACCTCGAGGATAAAGTCGGCATCCGCTGGCGTGATGCACATCGGCGGGGCGAGGCGGATCGTCTGACCCCACAGTCCGCCCCGGCCGATCAGTAAACCCATAGCGCGCGTGTGTTCGAGCACGGCGGCGCACTCGGCCTTCGCGGGTTCTTTCGTTGTGCGGTCTTTGACCATTTCGATGCCGATGAGCAATCCCTTTCCGCGCACGTCCCCAATGATCGAATACTTCGCCTTGAGCCTTTCCAAGCCGGCCTTGATCTGCCCGCCGATTTTTAGCGAGTTTTCCTGCAACCTTTCCTGCTCAATGACCTCGAGCACGGCAGTGCCGATGGCGCTGGCGACTGGATTGCCGCCGAAGGTGTTGAAATGGACTTTGCCCACGAGCGATTGCGCAATTTTCGAGGTCGTGACGACGGCCGCGAGTGGGCAGCCATTGCCGATGCCCTTGGCCATTGTGACAATGTCGGGAATCACGCCATGCTCCTCGAAGCCCCAGAAATGCGTGCCCGTCCGCCCAAAGCCCGTCTGCACTTCGTCGGCAATGCAGAGGCCACCCGTGGCCCGGATGTGGGCGTAAGTGTGCTGGAGATAAGCTTGCGGAAATTCCACAAACCCACCGACGCCCTGGATGGATTCCGCGATGAAAGCCGCCACCTTGCCTGGCGTGGCGTAGTCAATCAGCGACTTCACATCGTCCGCGTATTTCCGGCCAGCTTCCGCGTCACCGTAGCCATACGGCCCGCGATACGGATAGGGGGCGATGGCGTGATGCACCCCAAAGCTGTGGGGCACATTGTACTTCCAAGTGCTCTGCCCCGTGACCGCCATACCTGACGCATTGCCGCCGTGATAACCGTTGCGGAGCGCGATCACGTCGTAGTTACCCGTGTAGGCGCGTGCCATGAGCAATGCCAGATCGGTCGCCTCCGAGCCGGAATTGACGAAGTAACAAACTTTGAGCTCCCCCGGCAATTTCGCTGCGAGTTGCTCCGCGAACGCGCCGACGTTGGGATGCAGATAGAGCGTCGTCGAGTGCTGGAGGGTGGCGTTCTGCCGGTTGGCCGCGGCGATCACGTGCGGATGGCAGTGCCCCACGCTGACGGTGACGATGCCACCGATACCGTCGAGGTACCGCCTGCCCTGGTCATCCCAGAGGTACTGCCCCTTGCCCTCGACGAGCATGATCGGCGCATTGTAGTAAAGGAAGATGCCGGGGTTCAAAAACTGCTTCCGTTGTGCGAGCACCTCGGCGGCGGATGGGCCGGTGTATTTCTGCGGCGTGTGGGTGGTGTGGGGCAGGCTGGGTGTATTCATGCTTCAAAACGCTGACCTTTGCTGGTCGGGTCCCGCGCAAACGGGATGGTGGAGGGGGGGCGCAAAATGTTCAACGGAGAATCTCGGAATCGAACCGCGATGCCGGCGAAAATTCTGTGCGTGAAAATGCGAGGCGTTCGTGGCATAACTGCGCCATGCCGATATACGAATTCGCGTGTCCCAAATGCCGGCGGATTTACAGCTTCCTGTCGAAGCGGGTAAAGCCCGATCATCTGCCCGTTTGCCCCAAATGCGGCAACAAGAAGTTGTCCAAGCAACTCAGCCGTTTCGCGATGACGCGGGGATTGAAGGAAGCGCCCGCGGCTACCCCCGGTGATCCGGAGGGGCCGCCCATGCCGGACCTGGACAATCCACGGGTGGAGCGCGCAATGCTGGAAATGGAGCGCGACATGGAAGGGTTGGACGAAAACAACCCCCGGCATATGGCGCACATGATGAAGAAAATGAAGGACCTCATGCCGCCCGGTTCCATGCCCAAGGAACTCGACGTCGCCATCAAACGGCTTGAGGCTGGCGAGGACCCGGAAAAGATCGAAGCCGACATGGGCGACCTGCTGGGTGATTTTATGGGCGGACCGGAAGGCGGTTCGGGCGGCGGTGGATATACGAAGGATCGTGGGCTGTATGACTATTGAAGCCTTCGAATTCTCGGCTCTCGGAAGCAAAACCTGCGAATCGAGCCGCCGCCGCCGCGCTTGATCAGCATGAAAGAACGCACGCGTTACCAAGGACAATAACCTTCGCCGGGAGGCTGACCAGCATCGGAGTGGAAGGTTCGGATCATGGGGCCGGCTCCGGCAATGGTTTGCTGGCGACAATCTCGTCCCCCGCCCACTCCCAGATACGCAGCCCGTCGGTCGCCGACTTTTTCAACGCCCGAAACTCGGCGGGCAATGTACGCTGGTTGAGTTTGTGTTCCCGTACCCCGGTTGCATCGCAGCCCAGCAAAAGCGCGTGGGCCTTGTAGATGCGCGGATGCCCAATCACGCGACCCGCTTCCGCCGGCAAAGACGGGCCGGACCGCTGATCCAGGACCAGGAAACTCAAAGGCAAATCACGCAAATCAATCCCCGTCAACCGCGCAAAGCGAGACCAGTTCCCGTCGGTAAAAATCTCCCGCGGTGGCGCGGCGAAATGATGACACCAGTGCCGTTCGTTTCCGGGTGTCAGCATCCCGCACGTCGTCGAATGGGTGCAAGGGGCGATTATATTGAAGCGTTCCCGCAATCGCTCCCGGATGGCGATGAGCCGGCGGCTGACCTCGTGGGTTCCCGGCTCAACCCAGAGAACACACTGTGCCCGCGCGGTCAGGTCCATCAGCTCCGCCGTCTGCTCTGGTGTCAATTCGGGGAGAACATGGCTAAGGAGCAGAATTTTGGAATTAGGTTCGCCCGTTCCCATTGGGAGAGGATTCCCCAAAACTTGATCTCGCGCATTGAACCCCGGGAACGAAGTCGCCGACGGGCGGCGGTCCTGACTTTCCAGAATTTCAGATGGAGCGGACTTATGTCCCCTGCCACGAGATGCCGGGGCAGGTTTATGGGTTGGTGGAGGGTGAGCGAAAAGCCCTGCGGGGAAATCTCCGCGCCCGGTGTCGACTGCCAGTCCCGGATATTTTTCCCGCGCCCGCCGCGCGGCAAACGCCATCGCCGCCGCTGAACGGTCCCAAACCCTCAGCCCCGTTACCGACTGGGTGCCGAAGTGATCCAGAAACGCGCGGCCCGCAATGCCACTGCCGCAACCCCAGTCCAGCAGCTCACCCAGGGGCGGGACCCAACCTCGCCGCGTGAGTTCCGCCAAAACGTAATCCCACTTCCAACCAATGCGCTGGGCGAACGTGGCGTCGTAACTGGCGAGGTCAGATTCGCTCTGCCAGTAATCGCGCCCGCTTGT
>JADLHS010000418.1 GCA_020848635.1 Limisphaerales bacterium | reverse complement strand
TTTGCGCTCGCGGCGACGAAATTTGGCAACTCACCCGTTTCCGGCGGCGGCAGAATGGCCGGCGGGGATTCAGTTGGGCGTTGGGGCTTGGAGGTTGGAAGATGGCGGTCTTCCTTCGAGGTTTCCGGCGAGTGGAATTTGAGCAACGCTTCCCGCACCCCCTGCGCCACGCTGCGCCGCACGTCGCCTTCCCGGTGAAACTTCACTTCGCGTTTGGACGGATGAATGTTCACGTCCACGGCGGCGGGATCAATCTCCAGAAACAGACAGCAAACCGGATAGCGGCCCTTCATCAATGCCGTGTGATAGCCTTCGAGCAGGGCAAAGTTGACCCCACGATTCTCCACCGGGCGGCGGTTGACGAAGACGAATTGATCCTCCCGCGTCGAACGGGAAACTCCTGGCACACCGATCAAACCCCAAAGCCGGAAAGACGAAACTTGCGGGGCAGGTGAAGGCGTGTTGGCCGGGAGTGCGGTTTCAAAGGACTCCTCCTCGGGGACCGCGCGTGATTCGATAAACTCGGTGGTGAACTCCACCGGCAGCAACTTCGCCTCCCCCAGCAACGCCCGCAGCCGTTCGCGCAACGCGGCGAGTTTTTCGGCTGCGCCCGGCCCGCTCTGGTGGGCGGCCAGTTGCCAGACGGTGCGCCCGTCCTTGACGAATGTGAACGCCACTTCCGGAAAGGCCAGCGCCGCCAGCGTGAGATAATGTTGCACATGGGCGGCTTCGGTTTCCTCGGTGCGCATGAACTTGCGCCGCGCCGGCAGATTGAAAAACAACTGTCGCACTTCCACGCTCGTGCCCGGCGCGCTGCCGGCCGCCTTGACCTCGACGATCTTTCCGCCGTTGACGATGATCTGCGTGCCTTCAGGTGAATCGTCCGCCCGCTCGCGGGTCGTCAGCGTGAAGCGGCTGACGCTGGCGATGCTGGGCAACGCTTCGCCGCGAAACCCCATCGTCGCGATGGCGGCCAGGTCTTCGGCTTTCCGGATTTTGCTGGTGGCGTGCCGTTCGAGGCAGAGCAGAGCGTCGTCGCGGCTCATGCCGAGGCCGTCGTCAATCACGCGCACCAGACTGCGCCCGCCCGCTTGAATCTCCACCGTGATGCGCGTGGCCTGCGCGTCGAGGGAGTTCTCGACGAGTTCCTTCACGATGCTGGCGGGCCGCTCAATCACTTCGCCGGCGGCGATTTGATTGGCGACTTGCTCCGGCAGCAGGCGGACACGGTTCATGGCGGAGGCAGAGTGGCGCGGGCAGGGAAACAAGTCAAAGCTGGACGGTGTTAGCCTTGAAATCTGGGACCAACAACCGGGCCGTGCGAAGGTAGAGGCGGAAACTTTCCTCCAGCCCGGAACGACTCATCCCCAACCAACTCTTCACGGATAAGGCACAACAGTTCTATCCATTAGCCAGCGGTAGTCGACGCGGGAGAGCGCATCAAAATTAATCGTTGGCCCGAACGAGTACTTCACCGGCACACGAGAGGAAACTCCTCGCCAAAGGTGTGTTTCGATGTGCCCATCGGCGAATGTGACGTTGACGGCGCCATTGTGGATTGATGCCGGGATGTCACTCCAACTAGTCGCTTGCACGTTGTTAATGAAATATCCCTCGTTGATCGAGTCCGGGTGCTCTTCAATCAAAAGCCAGGAGTTGGCTGGGTTGGACGGTTGTGTCAGTTTGATCCATTGACGGTATTGAGGGAGCCAATAGTTGCGACCGCGCGGCCAGTTGGGATCGTTCGGATTTGAGTTGTAGGGGCCCCAAAAAGCATTCATTGAATAGCTCCGCGTCCGCGCTGTCCACCCCTGCGCCCGTTGGGCTGCACTGAGGTAATTATCGGCCGGACATTTGAACGCGGTCGTATTACTTCTGAGATAGGCCGCCATCGGGCCTTGCAAAAGCAAATTGACGTTGGTGTTCATCTGATTGCTCGTCCAATCGAGGATGTTGTTTACCCAGTTCCGGTACAGCTTGGTATTCACTTCTTTCTGAACCTCGGTGATGCTGGCGTTCATCATGACGCGACCGGCATTGTCCTCCGCGTACATCTGCCAGGAATTCTGAAGGACGCGGAGGTTGTTCAGGCACTGAAAGGTGTGGTCGTTCACTCGCGTGCGTGCGAAACCGGGTGTCAGTAGCAGGCACAAGAAGAAAACTACGGCAATCACGACCAGCAATTCAACCCGCGTGAAAGCAGTTTTGTCCGTGGAGGCTGGGCTTGTGTCCGCGCCCGCTGAAGGCCCGTGCGGTGGCCGGAATGAGGCGCGGCCTTGAGCCGTACCGCTTCGGTTGGTTTTTTTGCTCATGCTCGTTCCTCCGGTGGCTGCTTCATTCTGCCACCACGCGATAATACCGGGTGGCCGCTCCTGACGTCGAGTCGTCCAGCCAGCCTTGATTGCCGACAATAACAATGCCGCCGGTAAAATCCTGCCAGGTCGGATCCTCAACGTTATTTTTGAATTGCACGCGATAAGATTTGCCCGGCACCACCGGCCAGGTGAGCCGGCAACTCGGGTCGGGATTTATCCCCGGCACGATCGTGGCCCGAAACACCGGCACCGAGCTGGTTGAGACCAGGCGGTAGGCGAGCACGTCGCTGTGGCGGTTGAAGTCGGCGGCGATGAAGTCCGACGCCAGGGATTGGAAGGCAATGGTCTGGCCGTCGGCACTGAACACCGGTGTGAGCGAACGATCATTGGCGGGGGTGTTGGCCGTACTCACGCTGAGCAACAGCGTGGCGCCAGTGGTGCGGTCCGAGACGAATAGGTCGGGGACTCCGTTGGTATCCACTGGAACCAGGTTGCTAGCCGAGCTGCGATAGGCCACAAACCGACCGTCCGCGCTTATAGTCGGGGAATCCGACGCGCCGTTCGCGGCGCCGGCCAGCAAGCCGCTGACGAGGGTGTTGGAGCCGGATTGGAGGTCGCAAACGTAAATATCGAAAACGCCGTTGGTGTCTCCCGGATCCAAGGCTGACGTGGTCCGGAAAGTTATGAATCGCCCGTCGCCGCTCAAGCCAGGCTGGTCGGCTGACGAACTGATCAGGTTCGAGGAACTGACCGACCGGTCCACCACGAAGAGGTTGCCGGCGGCGGAGCCGGCAATCCGATTGCCGTCCTGGCTGATGGTCACGCCCGACAACGGGGCCGCCGCGGTGTTCGTGTAAACCCGCGCGTGCAGTTGCGTGTCCCATACGTACCAACTTGTGGTTGGGCTGCCCAAAGCGATGTAGCGACCGTCTGAAGTCATCGCGGCGGGAAGCGTGCCGCCCGGGGCGACGGAAGTGTAGGCTGTGACGGGATAGGTCACGTTGGCGACGAGATCGCGCCAATATAGATTATCTAGGAAACTGGCTGACGAACCGACCGCAAGGTCCGTCGCCCGGCTGTGAAAAAGCACGCCCTGTCCATCGGCGCTGAGCGAAGGCGAATAAGACTCCCGGTTACCGCTCATGCCATTGACGTTCACGCTCACGAGAGTGGTAGTGTCCGTCAGCAAATCGCGCACGAACACATCATGGAGGTTATTCGTATCGCCCGGGGTCAGACTCCCCGCACTACTGGTGAATGCCACGTAACGACCGTCGGCGCTGATGGACGGCTCGAAGGAAAAGCCGTCGGATGGGGCGACGCCACTGCTATCCGTGCTGACGAGCAGGTTTGTGCCGGTCCAGAGGTCACGGACGAAAACATCGCGCACGCCGTTGGTATCACCTGAAACTAAATTGGGCGCATCGCTCGCGAACGCGATGTAACGACCGGTTGAACTTACCGCGAGCAAGGAAAGCGTGCTTGATCCATCTGGGGTTGCGGATACCAGCGTTGGATGGCGGCTCGATATCACCGCGACGGTTTCACCAGCCAAGTCGCGGACGAACACGTCCATGGAGGCATTGGAATCGTTTGGAAGGAGAGCGCCATCGAAGGTTTCAAACACGACATAGCGTCCGTCCTCGCTCAGACGGGGCATGGTCGATACCGTAACACCCGAGCCGATTCCGTTCGTGCCGGCATCCACTAGCGTCGTGCTGCCGGCAACCAGATCACGCACGTAGAGGTGGTATTCTCCCACCAGCGAGTTCGTAGTCAAATCGGTGGCAGTGCTCAGAAAGTCAACCGCGTGCCCGTCGGGCGTGATGGCCGGCCATGCGCACACGGAATTCGTCGTTACCGTGCCGTTCAAGTCCACACTGGCCAGCGTCGTCACGCCGGAAGAACCATCCCAAACCAGCAGGCAGGTGGTCGCTCCCGAATTACCGTTGGTGTTGGCCGGAAAGGCGATGAATCTTCCATCCGGCGTCATGGCGAGCGGGCGAAAGTCCTCGGCGGCACCGATTGGCACGGCAGCGTTTGTATTCACGATGTCGGTCAAACCGGTGTCGAGGTTGTAGCGCAGGACGATGCCATTCGTCGGGTAGGTGGTGACTTGCGTCAGACTGGTTTCGAACGCGACGAACTTGCCATCCGGACTCAAGACATGGCCGAAGGAAAGTGCGTTGGTCTTGTTCTGAACGGCTTGGAGTGCCGCGCGCGCCCCGGTGCTCACCCAGATCGTGGTGCCAGCAGCGAGATTACGAACGTAAATATCACCTCCCGCCGGAACGCCGGAAACCAGATTTGTTGCCGTGGCGAAGAACACCACGAACTGCCCATCGGGGGTAATTTCTGGCGCTTCGCAACCTCCGGCTCCCGCGAAGATGGATTTGGCCCCGGGACTCGCCAAGGTCGTGGTGCCGGTCAGCAGATCCCGCACAAATACGTCTGCAATAGCGTTGGTGTCGTCGATCACGAGATTGGTCGCGGTGCTGACAAAAGCGACGTAGCGGCCATCCGGGGTGATCACCGCACTGCGCGAGGCGCCGTTGCCGGGTAAACCGGACAGGGTCGCACTGACGAGGTTGTTAGTCCCAGAAATTAGATCGCGAACGAACACGTCGGAAGCGTTGTTGGTGTCGCTGGCGATCAAATCGCTCGCGCTGCTTTCGAACAGAGCGTAGCGCCCGTTGGTTGAAACCCCGGCGGGGATGGAATCGCCGTTGCCACCGGCGGTGCCAGCGGCGTTGAAGCTGACGAGGGTCGTGAGGTTATTGCTGCGATCTCGCAAGAACACGTTCATCCGGTGCGGGAACAGAGACGGCAAGGGGGTGGTTGTCGGGCCAGCGACGAAATTGCCCGCTGAGCTCATGAAAAGAACGAAACGGCCATCGCCAGTGATCTGGGGGAGGGAGGAGCCGCCATTGCCGCCAATGGGTGGATTCGCCGAGGTCCCGGACGCGGTCACCAACTCAAATGCCTCGACCTTGGCCGTGAGCAGTATCAGAAACAACCCCATCGCCGAGATGATGCTTTCCGCGGTGGCGGCGTAGGTTTTCATGGTTCAAAGCTCTCCAGTTGTGTCGGGCTTGGTCTGCAGACGAAACAAGTTTTTGGAAATTGTTATTGACGTTAATACCACGCGCCCAGTGGTCAAGAATTTTCTCCCGCAAGCGACGGCGATGCTTCGCAACCGCCCATTTGGCAAACATGCTCCAAACCCATTCCAAGTTGGGCCATGGGGGCGGTGCGAATTGCAATCCCGCGCTTCTCCATTGTAACAAATCAGCTCGCGTTGCTATGCTCGCGGCATGATTTCGCGAACCAAGTCGGACGCGCTCTTCGCCGAAGCGCTTAAGTACATCCCCGGCGGTGTGAACTCGCCCGTGCGGGCCTTTCGTGCGGTGGGCGGCAACCCGTTCTTCGTCAATCGCGCCCAGGGCTGCCGCGTGTGGGATGTGGACGACAATGAATACATTGATTACGTGGGCACGTGGGGGCCGGCCATCCTCGGTCATGCACATCCGAAAATCATCGCCGCCGTCAAAGCCGCCGCGGACCACGGCACGAGCTTCGGCATCCCGAATCCGTTCGAGGTTACGATGGCCAAGCGCATCTGCACGCTCGTGCCCAGTGTGCAAAAGGTGCGCATGACGAGTTCGGGCACGGAAGCCTGCATGAGCGCCATTCGGCTGGCACGCGGCTTTACGAAGCGCGACAAAATCATTAAGTTCGACGGTTGCTACCACGGCCACGCGGATGCGTTGCTGGTCAAGGCGGGCAGTGGCGCGTTGACCTTTGGTCATCCGGACAGCGCCGGGGTGCCTGCCGACGTTGCCAAACACACGCTCGTCCTGCCATACAACGACCCCGGTGCGGTCAAGGCGACCTTTGCAGCAAACAAAAATGAAATCGCCTGCATCATTGTCGAGCCGGTGCCGGGCAACGCGGGCTTATATCTGCCCAAGCCGGGCTACTTGGAGTTTCTTAGTCAGGTAACCAAGGAGAATGGGGCGGTGTTGATTTTCGACGAGGTGATGACCGGTTTTCGGCTCGCGCCCGGCGGGGCGCAGGAGCGCTTCGGCATCACGCCGGACCTCTCGACGTTCGGCAAGATCATCGGCGGCGGTTTGCCGGTGGGGGCGTTCGGCGGGCGCGCGGATATTATGGATTACCTCGCGCCGCTCGGTTCGGTTTATCAGGCGGGCACTTTGAGCGGCAATCCGCTGGCGATGGCGGCGGGCATTGCGGCGCTGGAAGAACTGGGGGCCGGCAGGGACGCCGCGCTGCGGCGTCCGGACAGCGCCGCTCGCAGTCCCTACCAACGACTGGAACAACTCGGCGCGCAACTCGAAGCCGGGATGCAGGACGCCGCGAAGTCCGCCGGGGTGTCGGTCACTTTCAATCGTTGTGGCTCGATGTTCTGCGGCTATTTCACCAGCGAGCCGGTCTGGAATCTCGCCGACGCGATGAAGTCCGACCGCGAGCGTTTCAAGAAGTTTTTCCACGGTATGCTTGAAGCAGGCG
>JADLHS010000417.1 GCA_020848635.1 Limisphaerales bacterium | reverse complement strand
CTTGGTCCATTGCCGCGGCCACCAGAGATACAGTCCGCTCGCCGCGAGGAAAAGGAAGACGGCATTGCCGGCGCCGGTGACGGCTTTGCCGAGGGCCCGACGTTCGGGGTTGCCGCCGAGAAAACGATGCCACTCAATCATCGTTTGCATGAACGCCCGAATACCCTTGGCGCCCTGGTCGCGAACCGCGCCCGAATAGGGATCAACGTAAAACGTGTTGGTTCGGCCGTAGCTGACCAACACCGCGGTGTTCGGGGCCGCGTCCAGGGTGATGGTTGCGGGAGGTCCGCCGGGGCGTGCCGCGCGCAATCGCTGCAATAAATCGTCGAGGTCGAGCCGCCGCGCGCCGGTGGGCGCGGTGACGTTGCGAATATCGCGCTCCGCCCAGGCGATGATTTCCTTTTCAAAGGCGAGGACGACCCCGGTCGCGGACATGATGAAGATCACGATGCCAGCAATAACTCCGGCAAGGAGATGCAGCCAAAAGATAAGTTGTCGGAAACGCATCGGCAGCAGGTTTGACCGGAGCGCAAAGCAACAGGCGCTGGCTTTGGCCGGGGAGGTTAGCTTGCGAGTTTCGGGGAAAAGTTTACGGCACCGGTGTGCCGTCGTAGGCCCATTGGATGGCTGGGTTGCCGGGGTCGGCGGCCTTGGTTACGGCATTGGAACAGACGGAACTGTATTTGAACCAGGCGGTGTGACCGTCGGCAAAGGTGAGGTTGGCGCCGGCGTTGTGCCGCGACGAGAATTTGGAGGTGTTTGCGTGCGACGAGCCGAGGTTTTTCGTCGGGTCGCTCCCATAGAACGGCAGCTCTGCGGAATGGGTGCGCACCTCGGTATAACAGACAAAGGCCGACGGGCTCTTGATCATCGCGAGGCTGAAATTGGTGCCGTAGCCGGCGGTCAAGCCCCGGTTGCCGCTGGGGTTGATCGCGTAATGAAACATCACGTTCACCAGCGGGTCGCGCTCGTCCGGCCGGGCGGAAGAAGTCGGGCACGTGAAGATGGTCCGCTGATTAACCCAGTCCGCCGGGTTGTTCGCGTAGTCGCACAATCGCTTGGCGGCCACGTAGGGCGGCAGGCCGTTGAACCAGCCAATGTCACCCGAACCGGCGGCGGCAAACGAAGCGAGATCCGTCCACAGCATATTGTCGGCGCTGTAGCTCCCCGGCGTGCCCGGCACGCCCTTGGGAATCCGCGCGTTCGGAAAAACCTGATGGTTGTCGTCCAGATACATCGTCTGGGCCAGTCCCCACTGCCGCATATTGCCGACACAGGTGATGCGCTGGGCCTTCTGCTTGGCCTTGGCCAGCGCGGGCAACAGCATGGCGGCCAGAATGGCAATGATGGCGATGACCACCAGGAGTTCGATCAAAGTGAAACCACGTTTCATTTTCATGCGCCCAGTCTTCCGGAAATCCCGGCCGCCCGCTAACGGTGGCTTGCCAAAAATTGTCGGTGGTTTGCGCTGGTGCGTTGACCCCATCCCGGCGTTTCCCTAGCCTCCCGCCATGCCGAGCTGGGAAAAACTTCAGGATTTCGTCGCGTGGTGCGGGAAGCACATCTCCGGCGATGAAAAGGGGCAGGCGCAAATCTTCCGCGACTGGCGCTTGCAAGCCTTCAATGTGTCAGCCTGTGCGAAATCGCCCGCCACACTCTGATCCCAATGTTTGCCGGCAGCCAATCTGTTCTTGAATTGGTTCACCGCTACCGCGAATCATGGTGGTCGGATATCACCCGTGAATCCCGAGATCATACTTAAGAGCCTTAAGCAGTTTACCGACCGCGAGCGCATCGAGTTTCTCCCGCTGGCGCCGGATGCAAAGCCGGTCTCGGACTATGCGCCCATTCACAAGTATGCGCTGGACCTGAAAAATGGGGCCAAGCCCGAAACGGCGGCCGAAGACCTCTTCACCGCCCTTTGGAAGGATGTCCTGGGGGTTCAGCCAACGCGGCAGGTCGGCGTCACGGAAGGCTTCGTGGATTTCATGGTGCCGGAGCGTTTGGGCGATCCGCTGCCGCTGGAACTCAAACCGCTCTTTCAACGCGCCGGCCCGGACGCACTCTGGCGCAAAGACGCCAACCCCAAGCACCATGTTGTGCAGGTCAAAAAATATCTGCGCGATCATGAGTATCTGATTCTCACCGACCTCCGCACGGCCTGGTTCTTTTGCGCCCGCGATTTCTTTTTTGAGGAAAAGCCCTTCGCCACGCTGCCGTTTGATGATTTTCTCAACCGCTGCCGCGAAACCCGGAGTGTTCTCGACACCTTGCGCCGGGTGGAAGACACCTGTGAACGCCCGGAACTGGAGCAGCAGTTCTTCGAGGACCTGAAGATTTGGTATAACGAGTTCGACAAGGTCAAGTGGGTGAAAGACGCCGACACCGCCGAGACCATCATTCTCCTCATCAACAAACTCATTTTTGCCCGCACCATCGAAGATTTCGGCCTCATTCCCTATCGCTTCACGCAGGACGAATACATCCGCCAGACCCAACGCTGGGAAGCCAAGGGCGCGCAACGCATCGTTCCCAAGTTCCTCGAAGGTTTTGAGGACTTCTTCGATGAATACTATGACACGGAAATTTTCTCCGCCCGTGTCTGGGAACGCCTCGACAAAGACCCGGCCAACCTCCAGCGCTTTTGCGAGAAGTTGAACTTCGTCCTCGGTGTCAATTCCTGGGATGAAACCTTCAGCCGCGGCATCGTTCACTACAACTACCGGCGCATTGACGAGGACATCTTCGGCAAGAGCTACGAGATGTTTCTTGCGTCCAACCGCAAGGACGAGGGCATTTACTACACACCCGCTGGCATCACCGGGCCGATGGCCGATTCCCTGGTGAATTCGCTGGCGGGAAAACTCGTGGATGAAATCTGCGCGGCGGTTGGCAGTCAGAAATGTAATTTCAAACGCGCCGACCAGCTCATGGCGCAACTCGCCGAAATCCGCGTGGCGGACACCGCGTGCGGCTCGGGCGGCTTTCTCATCAAAGTGCTGCGGGCCTTCTGGCGGCAATACCGGCGCATTGATGCCGCCGGGGCGTGGGTGCAAAAAATCCTCAAGCCGGAAAACGGGGAAATGTTTCTGGCCGAAATGCCGCCCAACGTCGAAGCCGCCCTCGCGTTCCGGCGGACGCACAATTTTGACACCCGTCGCATCCTCATCGCCCAGATTCTCCTGCGCCATATTTTCGGCGGAGACAAAGACCCGGGCGCGCTTGAAGTCGCCAAAACCAACATCTGGAAGGAAGCCGTCAAACTCTCGCCGGCGGATTACAACTACCGCGAACTCAAGACCGACGTGGTCAAAATCCTGCCCAACCTCGAACTCAACTTCCACTGCGCCGACTCGCTGGTGGACGTGGAACTGGAGAAGCAGGCGAAGTGGCTGGCCGAATACCATCAGGCCGAACTGAAGAAGCTCGCCGAACTGCGCGCCCGCTACATCGCCAATCCCATGCTGCACGCGCCGCTGGATGAAGCGCTGGCCTTGCGCCAGAAAGTCCGCGCCAGTTTGGTGGAACATTTCCAGACCGAGAATCTGCCCGGTGAACCCGGCGGCTTTGCGCTCCACTTCTGGCCCTGCTGGTTTCATGCAGACGGTTCGGCAAAATCATTTGGTAGCAGCGGACGTGAGTCCGCTCATTCTTCCGCCGCCGAGTCTGCTGCCATGAAGAAAAGTCAGAGCCGACTCACGTCGGCCGCTACGAGTGAAACGCCTGCTGGTTTTGACGGCATCATCGGCAATCCGCCGTGGGAAGGATTCAAACCCATCCGCAAGGAATTTGCCGCCAGTTTCTATCGTGGCAAACCGCAGTTCAGCAAAATGGGCATGGACGGCCCGACGTTTGAAAAGTGGTTCCATGACGAACTGAAGGACAATCCGGAGTTTGCCGCTAATTGGCGCGAGCACGAGGATTACTACGAACGGCACAAGGAATACTTTGGCCGAGCTTTCCAGAAGCAGGGCACGGGCGACTGGAATCTTTTCAAGCTCTTCATTGAGCGTGACCTTTCGCTGGTTCGGCACGGCGGGCAATTCTCGCTGCTCGTTCCGTCCAGCATCCAGACCGACGAAGGTTGCTCCGATCTTCGCCGCTGGTTCATCACCGAAAACCGGCTGGACGAATTGACCTCATTTGAAAACCGTGGCTACAAGGTGGTTGAGGATGGGAAGGAGAAGACCAAACAAATCTTCCCGGATGTGGACAGCCGCTTCAAATTCGGATTTTTCAAGGTCGTCAAAGGTGCAACCACGGCTAAAGACCACGCCTTCGACGCGCGTTTTTATCTGCACGATCCAAAGGATGCTTTTGCTCCGCCGATTCGTTACAGCGTCGAAATGCTGCGACGTTTCTCCCCGGAAATGATTTCCGTGATGGAATTCCGTTCACCAGAGGACTACGCCGTGGTCGGTAGAATTCGTGGTGAGCACAAACTGCTTGGTGAACTTAGCTACCAGTTCCGCCGCGAACTGCATCCGGCGGATGACGTGAAATTCTACCTCAAAGACCCAGCGCGCAAACTGCGCAAGGGCGAGTCCGTGATTTACGAAGGCAAGATGATCCAGCAGTTCGACGACAATTTTGCCGCGCGGTTCTATCATGCCGAGGACGAGGCAGTTCGTCCCGAACTGCTTCGCAAGGAACTTTACCGTCTCGGCCAATTCATCCGCGAAAGCGAAGTGGAAAAGGTCGAAGGCAAGAAAGTTCCGACCAAGAAGGACGAGTTTGAAAAGTTTCTGGCCGAACTTTGGAACGCAAAGAAATTCCAGCTTGATTGCGACTTTGAACGCGTGGGCTACCGACGTATTGGCCGCAGCACTGACGAGCGCACCATCATTGCTACTTTGCTTTCTCCCGGGGTCTATTTCTCCGATACCGTGAGTTACTTGATTCCGGCTAATTACCGATTGACCAAGGCTGGCAAGCTGTCGCAAGAGCCGATCTCTCCCGAAGATGCACGATCAGTGCTTTGTTTGCTGGATTCATTGACGTTGAATTATTACATCCGCAGCAAAATCTCAGCGACGCTCAACATGTTTTACATGTATGAGCTGCCCGTGCCGGAACTCTTCACCGCGCAGAAAAAGAAGCTGGCCGAGTTCGCCGCCACGCTGTTGAAAAACCCGCGCGACGTGAAGGAACGCGCCGCGCTAGAAGCCTTCATCGCCCGCGAGCTTTACGGTTTACCCTTGGAAGATTGGAAACATCTAACGGGCACCTTCACCTTCGGCAGCGGCGAGACCAAGGCGGAATTGGACGAAATCATCCGGCTGTCACTCATGCTCTGGACCTAACGCACATGAAAGGATTTGCTCGCCCAACGCCTCGCCCTCAACCAGGAAGTCGCCGCGAAGACTGAACGCGGCGCTCTTCACCGCCCCCAAGGTGACCAAGAAGTATCCTGACGCAACGAAGCTGGTGACGGGGGATTGTATCAAGCCAGTGGCGGGGAACACATGAACTGGGTCGTCTCAAAATCCCAACGGGATTCCAGCCATCAGCCCAGGGTTCGCCGACGGGTTTACCGACGTCCAGATTGATGCGATTGACGAGCAGGCGCGGAAGGGCAAATACGGCCTCTTCCAAGAACTGCTCGCGAGCCATCGTTTGCGCCCGGAGGAAGTGCTGGTGGTGGGCGACAATCCGGATTCGGAAATCGCGGCGGGCAACCGGCTGGGGATGCAGACGATTCAGATTCTCCGTCCCGGCGTAACCCGGAGCAACGCCGCGGCTGCCCACGTCAACAACCTGACCGAACTGAAGAAATTCTTGTAAAGCCTGGGCTCAGGCGTGCCCCCGTTGCGCTCGTCGCCCGGGATCTTCGACCACAGCTCAACCCCGCCGCGGGGCAGGCGATCAGGAGTGTGCGATCCTGAATTGGCCGGGTGATGGATGCGGCCAAGCAAGGCGCCATCGAATCGTCGGGTGGGGAATGTCGAGTCAGGCGGGGCTCATGTTTTTAGCTTACCATCAAACTGGCTTCAAGGCGGTGGCGCGCGAGTTTTCGGACGGCCAATGCTCCCCGCGGTAGGGTTACACCCCATAGGCGCGGTCCGATGTGGGGCGTAAGTTGGCTTCAATAACTGCCGGCAAATGAATTGCCCGCCCAAACGAAAGCCACTATGCAACTCCTATTCTCACCGGTTCTGGCCAATATTTATTACATAGGCGGCGGCTCGGTCGGCCTCCTGCTCGTGATTGTTGTCGTCGTGCTCTTGCTGCGCCGCTAGTTCAGCCGTCAGGCCGATGAAGATTTTAACCCGACCCGCCAGACTCACGATTTCACTATGCTGACCTTGTTTACCGCGGAGGCGATTTCCAAAGGCGGACGTTCGGGCACCATCAAAGCCCCGGATGGTCTGCTGGAGGTTACGTTGGGGAATCCCTTGGCGAAAGGGCTTGAGCGCCGGGGCCCCAGTCCCGAGTTGTTGTTTGCGGGCGCCTATGCCGCCTGTTACCACGGCGCCGTGGGCAACGCGGCCAAAAAGTTCGGTCCCCCGGTCGCGGATTCCACGGTGCGGGCCCGGGTGAGTCTGATCGAGGATGATCAGGGCGGCTACCGCTTGGCGGTGGAACTGCAGGCACATCTCCCGGGAATGGATCCCGTCCAAACGCAGCGCATCATGGAGGAAGCGCACAAAACCTGTCCGTATTCCAAGGCCCTGCGCGGCGACACATCCGTGAAGCTGGTGGCGGGCTAATTCACAGAACCAATTATGAAAGACCACGTCTATAAACTCATCGAACTCACCGGCACTTCCACCTCCTCCATCGAGGACGCCGTGGCCAAGGCCGTTCAACGCGCGCACAAGACCATCAAGAACCTGGGCTGGTTCCAAGTGGTCGAAACCCGCGGCAGCATCGCGAAGGGAAAAGTGCAGCACTGGCAGGTAACGCTCAAGGTCGGCTTTGCCGTGGAAGGGTGAGCATTGGCAATCTTGAAAACCGCCGGAATACCCAAACCTTATGAGCAAAGAACGCACGACCGCCGAGTTAATGATCACACGCGCCCAGATGATCGAGTTGTTGAACGAAGATCTGGCGGGTGAATATCAGGCCATCATCGCCTATACGGTTTACAGCCAGGTGCTGAAAGGCGCCGCGTATACGGATATCGCGCGGGAGTTGGAATTGCATGCCGGCGAAGAACTGGCCCATGCCCTAAAAATCGCCAAACAGATTGATTATCTGGGAGGCATGCCCGCCGTGCTGCCCAAGCCGGTTAAGACTTCCAGCGACCCGGTCGCCATGCTGCGCGCGGATCTGGAGAACGAACGGGAGACCATCGGGCGTTATCGCGAGCGCATCCGGCAAGCCGAGGCGATGGGGGAATTTGCGTTGAGCGAAACCCTGCGGGCGATCATCGTACAGGAGCAGGAGCATGAAATTGACCTGGCGGCGGCGCTGGGCATTGACGTGCCCTTGCCGAAAACGCCAGTCCAAACCAATGGTCGGCATCCAGTAAAGGGCAGTCATGCCGCAAGGTGATAAATCCAGCTACACGGACAAACAGAAGCGCCAGGCGGCCCACATTGAAGCTGGCTACGAGCAGGCGGGGTTGAGCCCGCAGACCGCCGCCGGTCGGGCGTGGGCCACCGTGAACAAACTCACGGGCGGCGGGAGGAAAAGCGGTGCTGGCCGACGCCATGCGAGCCACCCGCCGCGGTCGTTCCCAAATGAGCCGAGCCACTCCCCTAATTGATTTTCGATGCGAACAAGCGAGGCCGAAATGCACCGCACATGAGGTCCGTAGGCTCCCGGAAGAAGGTTATTCCTGGCCGGCCAATGCAATGACGCTTTCTCCAAGTATTCCAGCTCGAAGCCAAACTCATCCACCACCCCGCAGCATGAAGTCCGAAACCGCACGCGAATTTAGAAAACGATTATGAATATCAAACTGGCTGCAACCGATCATCCCATTCTAAAACTGCTCGCTGAACGCTGGAGTCCCTACGGCTTTGAAGACCGTCCGGTGCCGGAGGCTGACCTGCGTTCGTTGTTTGAGGCGGCGCGCTGGGCGGCATCCTCCTACAACGAACAGCCGTGGAATTATCTGGTCGCGACCCGGGAGAACGCCCCGGAGTTCGAACGACTCCTTTCTTGTCTGGTAGAAGCAAACCAAGTGTGGGCCAAGACCGCGCCGGTGCTGGTGCTGGGCGTTGTGAGTTTGCAGTTTGCCAAGAACAAGCAGGATAATCGGGCCGCCGTGCATGATCTGGGGCTGGCCGCCGGGAAT
>JADLHS010000416.1 GCA_020848635.1 Limisphaerales bacterium | reverse complement strand
TCTTATAGGTTGGTTTTACCGGGAATGAATTCGGGAAAAGTTCTACTGGGGGTGATGGATTTCAACCCTGCGTCCAAACCGGCGAGGTGTTTAGCCGGAGGCCCAGCCTCCAAACTGCGAAGCGAAATTAAGTCGGAGCTCCCGTTCCCGAGCCGCCAAAACGGAGAAGAAGACTTTCCCGGCCGGAAATCATTTTGTCTGTTGACCGTCCGGGCTTAAGAGGTGGTTAGACATCATCAAAATATGTTGGCGCATCACAATAAACCTCTCTTGTAGATACGGCAACGGTTGCCTGGTAAATGCAGCACTAAAGTATTCGGGTCAGGCATGTCGAAACGATGAAAGATGGCTACCGTCTCCACCAGTCCTACAAATTGAATCCACAGTTTTCCATTCTCGATCCACCAACGCATTGGGGTGCTCCGGCCTGAGCTGGGTTCAGGCTTTAGGTGGCCGGCAAATCATCATCGTATTGGCCATCGCGACAGGAACTATTGCGGCGTGGTCGTCGTATCGAGAACGGGCGAAGCAATGAAGGTATTTCTACATTCCTTGATGGTTGGGGTTACGTGTTTTATGCTCGCTGGGTGCCAGTCGCCCCGAGAACGAGCTATGAGCCAAAGGCAAAGCCAAACGCGCGCCCAAATAAGAATGATGGAGCGGATGCAAAACGACCTGGCCAAGCCGGAGCCGGCAACCCAAGCGACGGAGAAACAGACGAGCGGCGGGGACCAGTGACTTCGCGGCCGGGATTGCCGGGACTGATCTTTGCCCCGTCATCCGCCGCCAGCTCGGCGCCCGATGATCTGGCGACCGGCATGACGCGTCGCACGGCCATTTAATTTATGAACCTAAAACTAACGGATAAGATTGCCCTCGTCTCGGGCTCCACCAAAGGCATCGGATTTGCCATCGCCACCGGGTTGGCCCGGGAAGGCGCCCGCGTCATTGTAAATGGTCGTTCGGAAAAAGCCGTCGCGGAGGCAAAGTCACAAATTGAGCAAGCCTTACCGGGGGCAAAGCTTGAGGGCTTCGCGGGGGATCTGTCCACGGCGGCAGCGACCGCGACGCTGGTTGCGCGCTTCCCGGTCGCGGACGTCCTGGTGAACAACCTCGGCATTTTCGAACCGAAGCCGTTTGCGGAAATTCCCGATGAGGATTGGCGGCGTTTCTTCGAGGTCAACGTGCTCAGCGGCGTGCGCCTGAGCCGCGCGTATCTGGCCGGCATGCAGCAGCGAAACTGGGGGCGCATCGTTTTCATCAGTAGCGAGAGCGCGATCAACACCCCCGCCGAGATGATCCATTACGGCATGACCAAAACGGCGCAGCTTGCCGTGTCGCGGGGGCTGGCCGAATTATGCGCCGGGACGGGCGTCACCGTGAATGCCGTCCTGCCCGGCCCGACTCGTTCCGCCGGGGTCGAAGAATTTGTGGAACAACTTAGCGGCGGCAAACCGTTTGCGGAATTTGAAAAGGAGTTCTTTAAGACCTTCCGCCCGTCCTCGCTCCTGAAGCGGTTTGCGACGACCGAGGAAGTGGCCAATCTCGTGACTTACGTGTGCAGCCCGCTGTCCGCCGCGACGAATGGGGCCGCCCTGCGAGTGGATGGCGGAGTGGTTCGGGCGTGTTTCTGATGGGTAGAGATACGGCCCAAACGCCCGGAGAACCTCGTTGTGGGTGGCAATACCTCAAACGGATGGCGAAGGCCCGGCTTTGAACGCCTTGAGTGAGAGCGAAGGGAGGTGGAAACTACGTGGCTGCAGGGTGCATGAAACTCGGATACATTCGCTCCGGCGCGATGGAGCGGGAATGATTCAAACCTCTGCTGCGCGCAGGACCTTTACATCCAGCTGAGATTTATCCGGCAACCGATACCTTTAATCCAGTTGCCCAGGGTTACCCCGATCGATTTTGAAGTTTTCGCGCCCCACCGGGCTCTCAAACCTTTCTATTTGTGATGGCTCGCGGTAGAATTGCGGCATGCCCTTCGACCGCGAGCAGATGAAAGTGAAGGCAGCAGAACTCGCCGCCAAGGGCGTTTTCGTCGGCACATCCTCTTGGAAATACGAAGGCTGGTTGAATCAGCTCTACACGCCAGCTCGCTACGAATATCGCGGGAAGGTGGCGGCGACCCGGTTCGAGCGTTCCTGCCTTGCCGAATACGCCGAGGTGTTCAAGACGGTTTGTGTGGATGCGGCTTACTATTCGTTCCCGAGCGAGAAGTATCTTGATGGTCTCGTCACTCAAGTGCCCTCCGATTTCCAATTCGGTTTCAAAGTCACTGATGAGATCACGGTGCGAAAGTTTCCCAATCTTCCCCGCTTCGGCGTCCGGGCCGGCAAGCCCAATGAAAACTTCCTAAACGCGGATCTGTTCAACCGGGCGTTCCTTAAGCCCTGCGAACATATCCGCGCCAATGTCGGAGTCGTGATATTCGAGTTCTCCCGGTTCTATCCGACCGACTATGAGCACGGTCGTGACTTCGTGGCGGATCTCGACAAATTCTTCGGAAATCTGCCGAAAGGTTGGCCGTATGCCGTCGAGATGCGAAACAAGAACTGGCTCGCGCCTGAATACTTTGACTGCCTCGCCCGCCACGGCATCACCCATGTCTTCAATTCGTGGGACGCCATGCCCCCGGTGAGCGAACAAATGGCGTTACTTGGCAGTCAGACCAATCCTGAACTCGTTGCCGCGCGCTTCTTGTTAAAACCCGGCCGGAAGTATGAGGATGGTGTTAAAACCTTTCACCCTTACGGCCAGACGAAGGAAATTAACAAGGAGGCGCGCAAAGCAGGCGCGGAGCTCATCAAAGAGGGTAAGACCGCCGGTGCCAAGAAGAAGACGCTAATCTTCGTAAACAATCGGCTGGAGGGCAACGCGCTCAATACGATCGCCGCGATGATCGCGGGATCGGCATGAACGCTGGCCCTGGAACCGGCTCCCGGAGTCTCGCCGCCGGTTCAAAATCCAAGCCCGCCCGAGGCGCCAGCCTAAACAAAATATACGCAACTTTTCGTTAATGGGCTATGGTGACCACGCCAATTGAAATCGACCAACCTCAATCCTGCTCCCGTGCCCGAGACAACTGCCGAGATTATCGCGTACCACGAACGGACCAAGCATCACCCCGAGAGTTATGCCGCCGGTCCGCATGGCTTGAACTGGGCGACTCAGCCAAACCCATTCCGTCGCTTCGCCAACGCTCCGCTGTTCCGGCTGCCCTTGACCAGTCGGGACCAAACTCCGGCTGCGGCTTCCTTGTTCGGGGCAGCGCCCGTGGCCCTGCGACCACTCTCGCTGGAGGCGTTGAGTTTATTTTTTGAATTGTCCCTGGGGCTCTCCGCGCGCAAGAAGATCGCCGATTCGAGCTGGTATCTGCGGATGAACCCGTCCAGCGGCAACCTGCATCCCACGGAAGCCTACGCGGTGCTGCCCGAGTTCGCGGGGTTTCTCGGTGGGGCAGGGGTCTATCACTACGCGGCCTTGGACCACGCGCTGGAACAAAGGACACGTTGGCCGCAGGCTGCCACGTCCGTGGCGCAGGGATTTCATGTCGCGCTGACCTCCATCACCTGGCGGGAGGCTTGGAAATACGGCGAACGGGCGTTCCGCTATTGTCAACATGACGTGGGGCATGCGCTCGCCGCCCTTCGCTTCGCTGCCACCGTGCTGGGCTGGCGCGTGCAGCTCCTGCCGGAGTGGGATGACGCGCACCTCGCGCCGTTGCTCGGTTTGGATCGCCCGCAAGATTTTGTCGACGTGGAACCGGAAACGCCGGAATTGCTCATCCGGGTGATCGTCAACGAAGTCGCCGCAAAGCCCCTTTCGCCTGCGGCGGACCCGGGAATCGAGTGGTTTGGACGCGCCAACCGGTTGAGTGATTCCCATGTCGAGTGGCCGGCGATTGATGAAGCCATCAGATCCTCGGAACGGAAGAATCCGCGAGCAGCCCCATTGAGAGTCGGCGACTGGCCGGCGTGGTCTGATGCATCGCCCCCCAACTGTGGCCATACCGCCGGTCAGTTGATTCGCCAGCGACGGAGTGCGGTTGAGTTCGATGGGGCCACTCATCTCGCGCGGGATCGCTTCCTGGCCATTCTCGATACGACGCTGCCCCGCCCAACTGCGCCGCCCTTCGATGGCTGGCCCTTTGCGCCGCGGGTGAATCTGGTGCTGTTCGTGCATCGCGTCACCGGGCTGGAGCCTGGTTTGTATCTTTGGCTGCGGGCGCCGGCAGATGCGGAGGCATTGCGGCAGGCGTTCGATTCGAAACTCAAATGGGAAGCGGTGTCGGAGCCGGTCGATTCGACTCCGCTGTATCGACTGGGGGGAGGCGACGTGCGGGATTTTGCGCGAACGCTTTCCTGCCATCAGGATATCGCTGCCGATGGGGCATTCAGCCTGGGAATGCTGGCGCGGTTCGAACCGGTCTTGCGGGAACACGGTGCGGCCGCGTACCGGGAATTGTTCTGGGAAACCGGCATGATCGGTCAGGCGCTCTATCTGGCCGCCGAAGCCGCCGGGGTGCGCGGCACGGGCATCGGTTGCTATTTCGATGATGTGTTACACCACGCCCTCGGTGTGACGGGATATGACTGGCAAAGCCTTTACCATTTTACCATCGGCGCCCCCGTCGAGGATGTGAGGTTGCGCACGGCCCCACCTTATGCCCACCTCGCGGGCGAAGTTTGAGGCGAAGGTCGCCCTAAATTAAGCAAGCGATTGGCCGCAATGGCGCGGCCCCAATCGCGGCGCCGCAAGGACCGAATCCGGCACTGTCGAAAGGCTTCCTACTAGGGTGCTAAAGGTCCATGGGTGGTCGCCCATCGCCATTTTGGGACATGGGGTAAACACCCCATATGTTCCCGCAACTTGGCCGATACCATCTCTGGCTTTTACGACTGCTGCAGATTCCGGTCGAGTCGCACTTTCGAGCAATATCAGACCAGGCGCGGCAACCCCGGGTGAGACAACTTGGCCGTCGTACGGTAAAGTTGTTTCAACGCTTGAAGCCAAAGACTGAAATTATGAACACGACCAAAACCAAAGCCTACGCCGCGCAGAGCGCGACTTCACCGATAGCCTCCGCCACGATTCCGCGTCGCGAACCGACGCCGCGCGACGTGAAGATTGAAATCCTCTTCTGCGGCATCTGCCACTCCGACCTGCATGACGCCCGCAACGAGTGGCGCGATCTGATGCAGACCGTTTATCCGTGCGTGCCCGGGTATGAAATCGTTGGCCGCGTCACGAGTGTCGGCTCGGCTGTCACTAAACATAAAGTTGGCGATCTGGTCGGCGTCGGTTGTCTCGTGGATGCCGATCTGTCTTGCCCGCACTGTCGCGCGGGCAACGAGCAGTTCTCGCCCAGCCAGGTGTGGACTTATGGCGGGACCGACCAACACCTCGGTCTGCCTACTTACGGCGGGTATTCGGAAAGCATCGTCGTGGACGAGCACTTCGTCCTTCGCGTGCCGAAGAAGCTTCCGCTCGCCGGTGTGGCCCCGCTGCTCTGCGCCGGCATCACGACCTATTCCCCGATGCGCCATTGGAAAGTTGGCCCGGGTAACAAGGTGGGTATCGTCGGGCTCGGCGGGCTTGGGCACATGGGCGTTAAATTCGCCCGGGCCTTCGGCGCGCACGTCGTGGTCTTCACGACATCGCCCGGCAAGAAGGACGACGCCCTCCGCCTCGGCGCGCATGAGGTTGTCCTCTCGCGCAACACCGATGAGATGAGTAAACACGCGAGCAGTTTCGACTTCATCTTGGATGCGGTCGCGGCGGCGCATGACGTGAACGCCTATCTCCATCTGTTAAAGGTGGACGGCAACCTGACCCTCGTCGGCGCACCGGAGAAGCCTCATGCCATCTCGGCTTTTTCGCTGATCATGGGCCGCCGCAGCCTGTCGGGTTCGCCCATTGGCGGAATTGCCGAGACGCAGGAGATGCTCGATTTTTGCGCCCAGCACAACATCACCGCCGACGTCGAAGTCATCCCGATCCAGAAGGTCAATGAAGCTTACGAACGCATGGCCAGGGGCGGTGTGAAATATCGGTTCTCGATTGATATGGCTTCGCTCAAGGCCTGAGCAGTCGAGATATGAACATCACAAGAATCGGCGCACACCCATCCAACCGAGGCCCCGCCGATTGGTTCACCGGCATGGTGCGCATTGACTCGCCGTTCAAAGGAAGTGAGCCCGCCCGCGTGGCTGGCGCGATTGTCACGTTCGAGGCTGGCGCTCGAACTGCTTGGCACACCCATCCGCTGGGGCAGACCCTAATCGTGACGGCGGGCTGCGGCCGAGTGCAACGTTGGGGCGACCCGATTGAAGAAATCCGTCCCGGTGACTTGGTCTGGTTTCCGCCGGGCGAGAAGCACTGGCACGGTGCTGCGCCGACCACAGCCATGACGCACATCGCCATTCAAGAAGCGCTGGACGGCACGGTGGTTGACTGGATGGAAAAGGTCAGTGACGAGCAATACCAAGCCTGAACCGAAGTAAATTCTCACCACCGGAAAGAAGCCAAATATGCAAAAGCGCAAACTTGGAAACAGTGCCCTGGAGGTCTCGGCTCTCGGGCTGGGCTGCATGGGCATGAGTTCCGGGTATGGGCCGGCCGGCGAAAAGCCGGCGATGATCGCGGTGATTCGCTTGGCCATCGAATACGGCGTCACCTTCT
This sequence comes from Limisphaerales bacterium, assembly GCA_020848635.1. Classification (GTDB taxonomy): domain Bacteria; phylum Verrucomicrobiota; class Verrucomicrobiia; order Limisphaerales; family JADLHS01; genus JADLHS01. The sequence goes on along the minus strand of JADLHS010000416.1, from coordinate 1,300 downwards.
TCGATACCGCGGAGATCTACGGTCCGTTCAAGAACGAGGAGCTCGTGGGCGAGGCTCTTGCCCCCTTTCGCGGGCAGGTGAAGATCGCCACGAAGTTCGGGTTCTGGATCGGGCCGAACGGGGAACGATTGGATGGCTTGGACAGCCGGCCCGCCCACATCAAGGAAGTGGCCGAAGCTTCACTCAAACGGCTCCAAACCGATGTCATCGACTTGTTCTATCAACATCGCGTCGATCCGGACGTGCCGATCGAGGACGTGGCCGGCACGGTAAAGGAGCTGATCCAGGCCGGCAAGGTCAAGCACTTTGGGCTATCGGAAGCCGGGGCAACAACCATCCGGCGCGCCAACGCGGTCCAGCCGGTCACTGCGGTGCAGAGCGAATACTCCCTGTTTTGGCGGGAGCCCGAGGTGGAGATCATGCCGCTGCTGGAGGAACTCGGGATCGGTTTTGTGCCCTTCAGCCCGCTCGGCAAGGGCTTTCTCACGGGCAAAATCGACGAAAACACCAAGTTCGACGCGACTGATTTCCGGAACGTCGTGCCGCGCTTTTCGCCTGAGGCCCGCAAGGCGAATCAAGCCGTGGTCGACCTGCTCACCTCGATCGCCGCGCGCAAAAAGGCGACTCCGGCCCAAATCGCGCTCGCCTGGCTGTTGGCACAAAAGCCGTGGATCGTGCCGATTCCCGGGACGACGAAACTCCCGCGCCTGGTCGAGAACCTCGGCGCCGTTTCGGTCGAACTCACCTCGGGCGACCTCCGTGAAATCAACGCGGCCTCTGATACGATCACGCTGCAGGGCGCGCGTTACCCGGAACACTTGCAAAAGCTGATCGGGCGCTGAACGACATGACCAAGCCTAGGCCGCCGGCCATGGGAAAAAGACGCTGATCATTGTGAAACATCGATGGGCGGGGAAAGTGCTTATTACCATCGCCGCGATGATTGATGGCGGTTGATGTTTAGCGCCGAAGGGTGGCGGCTTAATGGCGCAATACACCAACTATTGTTGATCCGCGAGGCGGATGACGAGCTGGCGTGGTCAATCGGTGTTCATCCGTGGTTCGGCTCCCGGCTGGCCGCCAACCCGACGCGCGTTGGCGACCACTTGCTTCATGGCGCCCAAAAAGAACTGGCAGGCGGCGCTTTCCGAGTCAAAGGGTTGATACCCGACTTTCTGTCCCCGCTCGCAATAGTAGACGGCCCACGGTCCACGGGCTTCATGGTCGAGCACCAGGCGCCCGTGAGGTCGGCCACCGGTTAGTGAGTAGGCTGAAGCATCCACGCCGAGGGCGGTTAGTT